>JADZDV010000226.1 GCA_020850915.1 Chloroflexota bacterium
ACGACCTCGCCGCCATGGGCGCCGAGCCGGTGGGCATCCTGGCGACGCTGCTCTTCCCACCAGGTTGCCAGGAGACGGACATCTCCGCGCTGGTGGATGACCTGGACGCCGCCGCTCGCGAGCTGGGTGTCGAGATTCTCGGTGGCCACACCGAGGTCGCCCCCGAGCTGCAGCGGCCGATCGTCTCACTGGCCGGCGTGGGGCTGGCTCCACGTGACCGCCTCGTTCGCTCGGGCGGCGCCCGCCCGGGCCACGAGCTGCTCCTCACGAAGGCGGCTGGTCTGGAAGGCACGGCGATCCTCGCGGCTGACCTGGCGGAGCGTCTCAGCACGACGCTGTCCGAGGACCTGCTGGCCCGCGCTCGCGACTTTCGCGCCGAGCTGAGCGTCGTTCCGGAGGGGCTGCTCGCCGCGCGGCTCGGCGCCTCGGCGCTGCACGATCCCACAGAGGGCGGCGTCCTCGGCGCCGTCTGGGAGCTGGCAGAGGCCTCTGCCCAGGGCTTCGAGCTGTGGTCTGATCGCATTCCCATCCGGCCGGAGACCCGCGCCATCTGCCGGGCGCTCGGGCTCGACCCGCTCAAGCTCGTCTCCAGCGGCGCCATGCTGATCGCTGCCGAGCGTGGCGCGGCGCTCCAGCAGGGGCTCACGGCGGCCGGTATCCCCTGCGCCATCGTCGGCCGGATCGTCGAGCGCGGCCGCTGGCTGATCGACGGCGTCCGACGCACGCCGGCGGCACCGGTTGTGCGTGACGAGCTGTGGCGAGCGCTGGAGGGGTGATGCAGATCGGCGTCCTGCTGCCAAACTACGATCGCGACGCCAGCCCGGAGGCGATGGCCCTGATCGCCCAGACGGCCGAGCGGCTGGGCTTCGACTCGGTCTGGGTGACCGAGCACGTCCTCGTGCCGCCGGAGCTCGAGTTCCCCTACGGCGCCGTGCTGGAGCCGATGCTGAGCCTCGCCTGGCTCGCTACCCAGACGCGCCGCCTCCGACTGGGCACGTCGCTGATTGTGGTGCCGATCCACAACCCGGTCCACTTCGCCAAGGAGGCCGCCACTCTTCAGACGCTCAGCGGCGGTCGGCTGCTGCTCGGCGTGGCGGCGGGCTGGGTGGGACGCGAGTTCGAGGCGATGGGCATGCCGTTCGCCGATCGCGGCCCCCGGATGGACGAGTCGCTCCGTCTGATGCGCGCCCTCTGGAGCGGCGAGCGCTCGTTTGCCGGCCGGTTCTGGTCGTTCGAAGACATGCGCTTTGGCCCGCCGCCCCAGCCGCGGCCGGAGCTGTGGATCGGCGGCTCGTCAGCCGCCGCCGTCCGCCGCGCCCAGGAGCTGGGCGACGTCTGGCACCCGGCCGGCGTTCCGCGCTTCGTGGACGCCGACGAGATTCGCGCCGTCCGCGCCCGCCACCCGGGCCTGCGCGTGGTCCCGCGCCTCGAAGTCGAGCAGACGGAGGCTCCGCCCCGCAAGGACCGCCGTGGCCCGGCCAACCGCATCCATGGCGACACCGCCGCCATGACGGCCCGTCTGCAGCAGTTCCTGGATGCCGGCGCTGAAGGTCTCATCCTCGGCTTCGGCACCCGCGAGCCCGAAAAGGTCGTCGAGCGTCTCGAGTGTTTCGCCGCGACCGTCCGGCCCCGACTCGCCGATCCGTCGATCGAGCCGCCCCCGGGGACGGAATGAACTGTTGTCATGAGACAGCAGCTTGCCTGTCGTCTGTGGAATACGTTTGGGTCGATACCCGTTATCACTCAAGGACACCCGTGCGCCCTGCTCCCCTCGGGGTGGCCGCATGTGACCGTCCCGTCAGCGGATACTGGCGCGCACGGGCCTCAGGAAGGACCCTCACCATGGATCTCCTTGCACTCGAGCCCTCCAGCCAGCGGCTGGGCAGCTATGCCACGCCGGAGGTTGGCTCCTCCTTCGAAGAAGAGCGATGCAGCACCGGGCCCCAGGACGCTGCTCGAGCCGCTTTCGTCGCGGCCCGCGATGGCGCCGGCCCGCGCGACGGCTCGGACGGCCCCATCACGCGCGCCCTCGAGCGCCTCGCCGCCCTGCTCGCTCCCGCCGCGCCACGCCCCGCGCCGGTGCCCGTCCTCGTTCGGGTGATCGATCCGCGCACGCGCCGCTGACGGCCTGGCCTGCGCGGCCTCGCCGCTCTCATGCACGCCTCGGCTCTTCGGCCGGGGCGCTACTATGTGTCTCACGCGATCGGCGCCATGCGACCGCGCCGGCGCCACGCTGAGCTGCCGTGAGACCGGGAGGACACCATGAGAGCCGCTGTCTACCACGGGCCTGGAGACGTTCGCATCGAGTCCGTCCCGGACCCAGCGTCGCCCGGCCCGGGCGAGCTGACCCTCCAGGTCACTCGCGCCGGCATCTGCGGCTCGGACGCCTCTGAGTACCTGGACGGTCCACACTTCATCCCGCTCACGAAGCGCCACGCCGGCAGCGGGCACGTCGGTCCGCTCATCCTGGGCCACGAGTTCACCGGGCGGATCGTCGCCGCCGGGCCAGGCGCAGCGCCCTTTCAGATCGGTCAGCGGGTCATCCCCGGCACCGGCATCTGGTGCGAGCAGTGTGCCTGGTGCCTGGCCGGCCGCGGCAACCTCTGCGCCCGCTACTACACCCTCGGTCTCCACGCCGCCGGCGGTCTGGCGGAGTACGCGAGCGTCCCAGCCAGGGTCTGCCAGCTCGTTCCGGACGCCTGTGGTGACGACGCCGCGGCGATGGCCCAGCCGCTCGCCGTGGCGCTCCACGCCCTGCGGCGGAGCGGCGCGCTGCCCGGCCAGGCGGTGGCGTTCGTCGGCGCG
>JADZDV010000227.1 GCA_020850915.1 Chloroflexota bacterium
ACCACCACCACCTGGTCGCCCGACTTCGGCGTGGCGCTGTCGCCGATCCGCTGGGGGCCGCGGCGGATGCGCGTGTCAGACGTCAGGTTGTAGCTCTTCACATCGCCGGTGTCGTTCGTCTTGATCTTGAGGCTGGAGCTGGATGCGTCGGTCACCGTGCCCGGCGTCATAGCCACCGTGTGGACCTGGTTGTTCTGGTCGCTGAAGCGAAGCTGCCCGCTGTAGAAATGGAGGAACCGCTCGGCCGGCGTCAGGTCCTTCAGCCACTGCAGCTCCGCCGGCATGTCGCCGAAGGGCCCCATCGGCGCGGCGTGGGCCGCCAGTGGCCCCAACACACCTGCTCGCACCGCCAGGACTCCCACCCCGAGCACCAGAGCCATCGCCGTGGCCGTCACAGCAACCGCTCGTAGAAAGCCTTTCATCATGGTCACCTCTGACCGTTGGCGTTAGGTTCGGCGGGCGCTGCTCGCACCTGCCGTTGTCTACAGCGTAGAACTCGGTCGTCGCCGGCTCGTTTCTACTATGTGAACGAGGTGTGAACGGCCCGTCAACGTTCCGATGATCCGTCTTCCTCATGGGTTCTTCGCCTTAACGGCCGTACAAGAAGACCACGATGAGCATTGGTGCCATTCCCTGGCGATCAATCGGCTCCGCTCGCCACCGTGATGAACGGCTTGCCGCTGCGCGCGGCGAGCGTCCACGCATCCAGACGACGCCAGGTGTGGCCAACTCGACGTATCACCTGCACGCCGCGTTGCTGGCCCTGCTGCTGGTCGGGGTGCTGATCGGGGCTGGCTGGAAGTACGCCGAACAGCTCGAGCGCCAGGACGTGCGTGCGCTCTCCTTCTTCGCTCTCCACGAGCCGCGACCCGACCAGGTAGATGTCCAGCCGAGCGCCATCGCCATCCAGGGGCGGGCTCTCCAGGCTGCCGCCTTCGACCAGCCGGATCTCCTGCCCATCTACGGCAGCTCCGAGCTGCTCCCCCGTTCGTTCGAGGGCGAGTACTTCCCCGGCCTCCTCTTCCGTGACTTCCCCACCGGCTTCACCGTCTTCCCGGTCGGCCGTCCGGGCAGCGCCTCCCTGATCATCCTGCAGCGATTGGCGGCGGTCGGCGCGGACCTGCGCGGGAAGAAGGTCGTCATCTCCGTCTCGCCCACCTGGCTCTACGGCAGTGACGTCGTCCAGCGGAACTACTACCTGGGCAATTTCTCCCGCCAGCAGGCCACGGAGCTGGCGTTCAGCTCCGAGCTGAGCCTGGAGCTCAAGGCCGACGCGGCTCGCCGGATGCTCCAGTTCTCCCCCACCCTGCGCCGTGAGCCGCTGCTGCGCTTCGCCCTGCAGCAAGCCGCAAGTGAGTCGCCGATCAGCCGAGCGCTCTACGCTCTGGCGTTCCCGCTGGGCAAGCTGCAGAACTTCATCTACCGTCTCCAGGATCACTGGGAGTCACTCCGCTTCCTGCAGAAGTACAGCAAGCAGCTTCCGTCCGTCGCCCACATTCCCCTCCCGCTGGACTGGCGCTCTCTGCTCAGCAGCGCCCAGCGCGACGCGGTGGCCCACGCGCAGGGCAACCCCTACGGCTTTGACGATGACCTCTGGGCGACCGAGGCGACCGCGGGCAAATGGAGCGACATCATGAGCGACGCCGCCTTTGGCGAGACGATCCGCCGACCGCGGCCGTGGCAGGACCTGGATCTCCTACTGCGCGGCGTGCGCGAGTTGGGGGCGCAGCCGCTGCTCATCGGCCAGCCGATCGCCGGAGCGTACTTCGAATCGCGGGGCGTCTCGCAGCCGACCCGCGCGCAGTATTACCAACGGCTCCGCGAGGCGGCTACCAAGTACGACGTGCCGCTCTTCACGTTCAGCCGGCAGGACGGGAATGTCGGCTTTGTCGTCGACCCCTCCTCACACCTCAGCCGCTTCGGCTGGGCCGCCTATGACTGCGTCCTGGACGCCTTCTACCACGACACCCTGGATCAGGCCGATAGCTGCAGCAGCGCGCGGTGAGCTGTCCAGGCTCGAGGCGAGATGACAGCATCATTGGGAGATCGCCGCGAGCTGCTCGCTGGCCAGGGCTGCGCATGACGCGGCAGTGATAGCTGGATCTTCCAGTCCCTGAACGGCCCGGACCACCATCTGCGTGCCCTCGGCCGCTTCTGTCTTGAACAGGACGTCGAGTATCTCTATGGCCTCCCGCGAGAAGGCTTTCCACGCCTGCTTGAAGAAGATCGAGAGACGTCGCGCGCAGTAACCGGGAGACGTCGAGCGCGTCCTTATCATCCCGGCGGTTCAGCATGCCGCGTCGGTCGGCGATCTTGTGCAGCTTTGCGATCAGCAAGGCCGAAGGGCCTGCAACGGCTACCTCCGCAAGACGATGGTCCTCCGGATCGAGCGACTCGATGGTCCTCAGTGCGTTGTCGATTACCGCGCCTTCTAATCCACGCGCCTTTCGAGCCACGGTGTTGCCGTGCGGCCCCAGCTTCGCACCCCGTCGACCGCTTCCGCCGAGCAACTCCGGCACCATCAGATCAACCGGCACGCCGTAACGACCGATCCACGTCCCGACATGGCTGAGATCGGCTGCCCGAACAAATCCTGCTCTCTGCATGAGCTCTTCCAGAGGCGGTGCATCTGCCAGTCGCTGGGGGTTGAGCGCAAGGTCGGCGTCCGTCGTGAAGGGCGCCACCGCCAGATCGCTTTCGCCAGTATGGGTATAGATCGCCTGCGCGCCGACAAGCAGGACGGCGGCTTGATGGTCTCGCAGCGCCTCCAGCGCGTCCAGCAGCACCCGACGCGCTCGAACGTAGACCGGATCAATCTCGCCATTCACTCTCGTGCTCCCTCATCCAACGGATCAGCTCCTCTCCCTCTGAAGGGCTCCGCCCCGGGCCGGTTAGCAGGTCGACGGCAACCTGCGGTAGCGCGGCGTAGCTGACACCGTCGCGCTTCCACGTGCGTTCGAAAACGACCACGTCAAAGGGCTCGGCGAGGACGACGTTGGCGCCGGTTCCAGCAGGCCGAAGCTTGAGGTTTGCGACCGTCTCGGTCACGTCGCTGGCGTATATGGTCGCCAGGCGGGGAACGGCAATCGGCGCCACCTGGGCCGCGGCCAGGGACCCGGTGACCGCGTATGGGGCTGACAGACCTCTGATCCGCTCCAGCAGGGCCGGCAACCCTCGTGGCTCGAGAAATGTCCGGGCCCGGTTCATTCGCACAAAAGAGTAGTCCTCGGCCCATCGACGAATCAGGTCGGCCCAGTGCACCTCTGTCACCGGGCCGCGCGGCTCGCGCACGATGAGCCCTTCTCGATCCAGCAGCTCAAAGACCCGGGCTACCGTGCCCCGAGAGCTACCAGCCGAACTGACGAACTGGTCAACTCGGAACGGCGGTCTCAGCTCACACAGCGCCCGGACCATGCGAGCGGCGCCCGGCCCTTTCAACGAGCGAAGTGGCGGGCCCTCTACCGATCTTGCCCAGGGATCCGAAGCTGCGCCCTCCGTCTCGATGTACAGCGCCGGGCGTTCGAGACTCAATCGAAGATTGCCGGTAGCGTCCGCGTACGCCAGTCCAGCGTCCGCTAGACCCACCCGCGTGCGAGGCGAGAGGTAGCTCGAGACGACCATGCCGGCAGCGTCGGTCGCTCCTGCGCCCCAGCGCTTTAGCTGTTCCGCTGCCAGCGGTACCATTCGCGGGTCGAGTCGTCGCTTCGCCTCCACCAACACGGTCCCGCGCGCGCCGTCTGGAGCAGAGATTGACACAACTGCATCTGGTACACCGCTGGAGAGGCGAGATTCTCGTCTGAGCGGATTCGGCTGAATCTCAGCTTTCCAGCCCCGTGGAAGCCTCGACTCGATCGTCTTGACGACCTCGGACAGCAGACGCTCCTCCCTCGGTGGGAGCTCTGGGTCACTCCATTTTCCAAGAATTGTGATTTTCCGCATAACATGGAACATAGCATTTTCTGGAAAACACCGCCAGGAGCAGGATCGTCGCACCGTTGGTCCTGTCGACGACCTCGATTCAGCCTCTTCACGTTGTCGTCCCGGACGAACGTTCACAGACTCGTGACCACTGCGCCACGTCCTCGCTTCGTGCGCGGACTTATCATGTCCTGGGAGCGTGGCGCAGCCGATGGCGACGGTGCTGATTGCTGAGGACGAGCGGGAGTTGTCCAGTCTGCTCAGGCGGCATCTCGAGGATGAAGGGTATCGCGTCCTGCAGGCGTTCAACGGCCAGGACGCGCTGGACCTCGCGCTCCGCGAGCGGCCGGACCTGCTAATCCTCGACTGGATGCTGCCCCGCCTCGACGGCCTCGAGGTCTGTCGCCGGGTGCGCCGCCAGAGCGTCATCCCCATCCTCATGCTCACCGCGCGCTCGGAGGAGATCGATCGTGTGCTCGGACTGGAGGTTGGCGCCGACGACTACCTGACCAAGCCGTTCTCCATCCGCGAGCTTCTGGCGCGGGTGCGGGCCGTTTTCCGCCGCGCCGACATGCTCAGCGAGACGTTCGCGGCCTCGTCCTCTCAGAGCAAAGCCGTTGTCCACGGACCGCTGACGGTCGATCCGATCGGCCGCACTGCCACCCTGGCTGACGAGCCGATCGACCTCACTCCGAAAGAGCTGGACCTGCTCTACCTGCTCGCCTCCAACCCCGGGCGCGCCTTCTCTCGTGACTACTTGATGGAGAAGGTCTGGGGCTATGAGTCGGGCGGGTTCGATCGCACGGTGGACACCCACATTCTGCGCCTCCGCAAAAAGCTCGGCCCGCTAGGCGAGCGGATCGAGACGGTCTGGAGTGTGGGCTACAAGTTCAGCACGGAGCGCAAGGCCGGCGGAGGCCGCTGATGGCGCAGCCAGCCCAGTCACCACCGCGGTCACGGCGGTCCGGCAGCCTGCGCTGGCAGCTCTGGACCTCCCACGTCACCGTCGTCGTCATCACCCTCGTCAGCATGGTCGGCAGCCTCCTCCTCTTGGCCGGCGTGCAGCTCTTCCGCCAGGGGCTCGTGGGGCGCGAGCCCGCCCAGGACGCCGAGGTCATGGCGATCGCTATCGGCAACCTCGTCCGCCGCGGCGCGCCAGAGGAGACGGTCAGCCTCGTGCTCGGCGAGCTGCGCCAGGGCGGCCTGCGCGTGCCGGTCGGCCCGTTCGAGGGCGAGCGCGGCCCGCGCTGGAGCCTGCCGGCCGCCCTCCGCCCGGACGTGGACAATCTCGACTACCTCGTGCTCGTCGGGCCGGACCTCAGGGTCATGGCGGCCTCGGACCGCGGCCGCTTCCCGCCCGGCAGCGGCTTTCCGCCGGCGAGCGATCCCGCGCTGGACCGTGCCCTGCGCGCGGCGTTGAGCGGCGTGCGCAATCCCGCGACGCTCTCCCTGCGCCAGGAAGGCATCGCGGAGATCGGTGTGTTCCCGATCGCTGACGCGGGCGGACGCCCCATCGCCGCCCTCGTGCTGGCGCGGAACGGCAGCGTGTCCCGCAACCTGCCGCTCCCGCTGCTGGTCGCTCGCAGTATCGTGGCGTTCGGCATCGCCTCGGCTGTCCTGCTGCTGGGCGCCTCGGTCTTCGCCGTCGTCTTCTCCGGCGTGGCCGCCTACCTGCTGGCCCGCCGCCTGGTCGGTCGGCTGGAGCGGCTCTCCCGGGCCGCCGAGCGCGTGAGCGCTGGCGATCTGACCCAGCGGGTGGCGCCCGGGCAGCCGGACGAAGTGGGCGAGCTGGGCCAGCGCTTCAACGCCATGGTCGCGCGCCTCCAGGAGACCGTCGCGGCGCTCGAGGTGGAGAAGGAGCGCGTCGAGCACGCCCTGCGCACCAGGCAAGAGCTGGTCGCCAACGTCTCTCACGACCTCCGCACGCCGGTCGCTTCCATCCTCGGTCACGTCGAGTCGCTCGCCATGGCCGAGCAGCCAGACCGCCAGCGCCTGCGCGAGTACCTGGACGTCATCGAGCGCGAGGCCGTCCAGTTGAGCCGCCTGATCGATGACCTGTTCATCCTTGCCACCGGCGAGGCTGGCGCCCTGCCCCTCCACGCGGAGCTGATCGCCCTGGACGCCATCGTGCCGGAGCTGGTCCAGGCGCTGGCGCCGATGGCCCGGCGCGACCGCCAGGTGACGATGATCAGTGCCCTCGAGCCGGACCTCCCGCCGGTCCTGGCGGATCGCCAGCGCTTCAGCCAGGTGCTCCAGAACCTGCTCCGCAACGCGCTCCGCTACACCCCCGAGGGCGGTCTGATCTCCGTCAACGCCGTCCGCAAGGAGAACGCTGTCGAAGTGAGCGTGGCCGACACGGGCGTGGGCATCCCGCCCGAGGAGCTGCCGCGCGTCTTCGAGCGCTTCTACCGCGGTGACCCCGCCCGCAACCGGGCCGCTGGCGGTGCCGGGCTGGGCCTCGCCATTGTCCGCGAGCTGGTCGAGGCGATGGGCGGCCGGGTGGCGGTCGAGAGCGTGGTCGACGAGGGCAGCCGCTTCAGCTTCACCCTGCCGATCGCGGACAGTCCGGCGCGGCCCAGCGACGAACGGGCGGACCGGCCCGCCGCCTCGCGGACGCCGGTGGTATGATGCGCGTCCTCGGCGTTGATCCGGGGCTCGTCCGCACCGGCTGGGCGCTCGTCCGCGCCACCGACGACGGCTACCTGCTCGAAGCCAGCGGGCTCATTGCGCCGGACGGGCAGGCCGAGCTGGGCGCGCGGCTGGCGGAGGGCTATGTCCGCTTCGTCGAGGTGCTGGCGACCTGCAAGCCGGACGTGGTGGTGCTGGAAGACGTCTTCTCGGCCCCCCAGCACCCCCGCGCGGCGCTGCTGATGGCCCACATGCGGGGCGTGCTCTGCCTGGCGACCGGCCAGCGCGGAGTGCGGCTGGAGCCGATGACAGCCACCACGGTCAAGCAGCGGCTGACCGGCAACGGACACGCTTCGAAGGAGCAGGTACAGGGAATGGCCCTGCGGCTGTGTGGTCTGGAGCCGCGCCAGATGCGCGCCGACGTGAGCGATGCCATCGCCCTGGCAGTCGCCGGCCTGAACCAGTTCGCCTCCGCTCCGGCCGAGACGCTGCGCCAGTTGGCCCAGCCTTCGCCGCGCCCCCGGCGTTCCCGGCGCGCCAGCCCCGCCGCGCGAGGCGGCGAGTGATCGCTCTCCTCAACGGCGTCTTCCGGGGGCGGACGGCCGACTCGATCATCCTGGAGGCGGGCGGGGTTGGCTACCAGGTCTTCCTGCCGCCGGTCGTGGCCGAGGCGCTCGGCGAGCCGGCCGAAGGGCAGCGCGTTGAGCTACGCATTCACTACCAGGCCTCGGCCCAGCAGCCGAAGCCGGTCCTCTTCGGCTTCCTCCGAGAGAGCGAGAAGGAGTTCTTCGAGCTGATCGCCAGCCTGCCCCGCATGGGCGGTAAGAACGCCGCCAGGGCGATGGTCCTGCCGATCAACGTCCTGGCGCGGGCGATCCAGGAGGAGAACCGCGAACTGCTGGACCGCCTGCCCGGCGTCTCCTCCAGCGGCGCGGAGAAGATCATCGCCGCGCTGCGCAAGAAGGTCGCCCGCTTCGTCGATCTGGAAGACGTCTCCGCCGCGCCGGCCGTCGCCGATCGCGACGAGCTGAAGCGCGACGCCGTGGACCTGCTCGTCCTGATGGACGTCAAGAAGCCGGAAGCCAGCCGCGCGGTGGACCGCGTTCTCGCGGCGCACCCGGAGCTGGAGACGGTCCAGGACATCGTGACGGAGTTCTTCAAGCGCCAGTAACGCCCGAAAGCCCCGCCGCTGCGCGATAATACGCTCGTGCATCTCGAAAAGCCCGCCCAGCAGCTAGAAAGCAAGGGTCACCTCGCGCCATGACCGATCGCTTCGTCTCACCCCTGCCGTCCGACGACGACTTCGAAGAGGAGGTCAGCCTCCGTCCGCGCCGGCTGGAGGCGTTCATTGGTCAGAGCGGCCTGAAGCGGCGGCTGGCGATCGCCATCCAGGCGGCGCAGGCGCGCGGCGAGGTGCTGGAGCACGTCCTGCTCTCAGGCCCGCCCGGCCTCGGCAAGACCACCCTGGCCACCATCATCTCTGCCGAGATGAACGGCAAGCTCGTCTCCACCTCCGGGCCAGCCTTCGAGAAGACGCGCGACCTCGTGGGCGTGCTGACCAATCTCAAAGAAGGCGACGTCTTCTTCATCGACGAGATCCACCGCACGCCGCGGACGATCGAGGAGTACCTCTACCCGGCCATGGAGGACTTCGCGGTTGATTTCATGCTGGACAAGGGCCCCTCGGCGCGGGCGATCAAGTTCAGCCTGAAACGTTTCACCCTGGTGGGCGCCACCACGCGCGCCGGCATGCTCTCCAACCCGCTGCGTGACCGCTTCGGCCTCTACTTCCACCTGGACTTCTACGACCCCGAGGAGCTCCAGCAGATCGCGCTCCGCTCGGCCGGCGTGCTCGGCGTGGCCCTCGAGCCGGACGCCGCCGAAGAGCTGGCCCGCCGCTCACGGGGGACGCCCCGCATCCTGAACCGCCTGCTCCGCCGCGTACGGGACTTCGCCCAGGTGCATGATCGCGATCCGATCGACCGCCCCACTGCCGCCGCCGCCCTCGCTCTGGAGGGCGTGGACGACCTCGGCCTGGACGACCTCGACCGGCGGGTCCTCCACACCATCCTGACCCGCTACGAAGGCGGCCCGGTCGGCATCGAAGCCCTGGCCGCCACCCTCCAGCAGGAAGTGGACACGTTAACCGACGTGGTGGAGCCCTACCTCCTCCAGGAGGGCTTCCTCATCCGCACCCCCGGCGGCCGCCGCGCCACCCCGAAGGCCTACCATCACCTCCGCGTCCAGCTCCCCGACCGCCCGGGACCGATCAACCAGCCGGGGCTGTTTGATTAGCGAGCGGCCGAAACAACAAGCTCTTGTACAAGCGTTCCGTGGTCATGCGTCCTGGCCTGAAGGCTCAGCCGGGCTCCCTCGCGACGGCTGGATATGGGGTTTCATTCGGGACGCGAGTTGGTCCGGTGTAAGCCCGACGGTCATTGCGATCATCCACGCAAAACACTCATGATCTGGCGCGATGATCTCGAAGCCGTTGTACCGTAAGAACGTGGCCATCATCAGGAACGCCACTCGCTTGTTGCCGTCGACGAAAGCGTGGGCGTTAATGACCCCATGGGCCAGGACGGCGGCCTGCAGCTCGATACTAGCTTCCTGATAGAGCGCATAGTTTCGAGGGCGCTCAAGCGCAGCCGCCAGCTTCCACTCTGCCACCAGCGTGTTTCTCGCCTGCTGCTCCGTGCAGCCGACCGTAACGCTGTATGCGATGAGGGCGTCTTCGACATCCAGATAGACGATGTCCGACTCGTCGGGCGAGGGATACCCGGCGACCACGTCAGTCGGAGGCATCGCTCTCTCGCCGCGTGGTGGACGGTGCCTCCCATGCGCTATCGTGAGCGGTCAGCATGTCGAGCACCCCACGGTGCTTCGCAGCCATCGCTCGCATCGTTTCCAGCACCGTCTCTCGGTGGTCTGGCACCGGGCGAATGAGCAGCTCGCCCGTTTCGAGCTGTTCGATAATGACTGGCTGGCCTGCCTCGTAGCCGCCCCGCACGAACTCGCGCGGGAGCGACAGCACGTTGCTATTCCCCACCCGTCTCACCTTCACGATCTGCATGTCGCCACTTCCCTCAAGTCTCAGACATCCCGTCAGGATTACAGTATAGCACAAGACGTATATACCGTGTATACGTACATCGCGTACCGCCAGCCGGAGCCTCTCTCTGGCATACCCCTTACCCGACTCCGGCCAGGGGAAGACCTACGGACGGAGCTCACTATGTCTGACGAGGGGCTACAGGAGCGAGATGACGCTGCGGGCTGCGATGTTGACGACGTTCTCGTGCTTCAGGAGCTGCTTGATCTGGTACATCGTGACCCAGATGAAGTCGTCCGTGATCTCCAGCTCCTGGTCTTCGGGCACCCGCACCAGCATGTTGAGGTTCTTCT
>JADZDV010000228.1 GCA_020850915.1 Chloroflexota bacterium
CTGCACCATCGTCGTCGCGGACCAGAAGCGCTCGGCCGGCAGCAGATCGCCGATGCGGATCGGGCCGGTGGGGTTGAAGTCGAACGCCCGCAGGGTGACGAACGTGACCAGGAGGTAGCCGGCCAGTACGACCAGCGTGGGCGCGAGGGCGTCGCGGAAGACGGCGCCGTTGGGCTGGTGCTGCGCGGGGGGCGTCGGCATCGCTATCTCCAGAGGCGCCCACGTTCTGGCGGGGCTGCCGTCGTGCTACGTCGTGGCCTGGGGCGTATCGGGAGCGTGGGCGCGTGCGTGGCCTATGGTGCGGGAGCGTCGGCGCGGACGAACACGAGCGCCTGCCGGTCCTCGTAGGCGAGCGTCCAGTTTGGTGCGTCGCGGACGGCGCTCACGAGGCCCGCCTGGGTGCGCGGATTGAGCGCCAGCATCGTGATGCCGTGCGCCGCGAGCCGGCGCTCCCAGGAGACGTGGCCCCGGCTGATCATCTGGTAGTCCTCCCAGATCTCCGGGGGGTGCAGCTCGAAGCGGTTGTCCACGAAGACGCGGGTGTCCGGGGCCAGCCGCCACCCGAAGTAGGCGCTCCAGTCGGTGTCATTGAAAAGGCGGCCGACTGGCGGGTGGGCCGCGAGGTGTTCGGCAACGGCGACCGGCGTGTCCGCGCTGAGGAGGGCCGTGCGTGCCGGTGGCAGCGGCAGCCGCTCGCGCCACCAGGGCAGCGCCGCGACGACCAGCAGTCCGAACAGCGCGATGCAGACAACATTAAGGCCCGGCGACCCGGCCGGCAGCGGTCCGGGGCGCGGCAGCCAGCGTGGGCCGGGCCTGCTCCCAAGCTCGGCGAGGCCGCGCGCCGCGAACGGCGTCATGACGAGCGACCACCACAGGATGTGGCGCACCGACGACACCGCCAGCACGCCGAATCCAAGCAGCAGCAGGCTGTCCGTGAGACGAGGCCGCACCCCGGCCGCGAACAGGCCGATCACCAACAGCACCGACCCGTAGAACAGCGCCCCGTAGGCCGAGCGGATCTCGGGAGCGCCCCATTCGACGCCGAGGACGCCGACCGACGTGCCGCCGCCGTTGAACAGGACGGTGTCGCCGACGTAGGCGGCCAGCCCGAGGCCGTACGGATTGAGCACGGGGGCGACGCCACAGACGCCGGCCAGCAGGATGGCCTGCCGCAACGGCGCGGCGTCGCCGGAGCGCCACCAGGATACGGCGGCTGCCAGGATGCCGACGCCGAGGAGCGGATAGATCAGGATGAACGAGCCGTGGACGTTCGCCCAGAAGACGACGGCGAGCGCCACCCCGGCGATACCGAGCGGGGAGCGCGGCCGGACCAGGGTCGCGTGCAGCACGACCAGGAACGGCAGGACGGCCAGGAGTTGGGGCCTGACCGCCAGCCCGGGCACGAACAGCACGGTTGACAGCCCGGCCAGCGTGGCCGCGAGGCGCGGGCCAGCCCCGGCTGTGCGGCACGCCCGCGCCAGGAGCAGCGCCGCGCCCACCGCAACGACCGTCCGCAGCGCCAGGCCTGCCTGGACGCCGCCGAGATCGTGCAGCAGCGAGAGCAGCACCTTCGCCAGCCACTGGCCGTCCACCTGCGAGCCGCGCACCGGTGTGTACAGGAGCGGGTCCGTCGTGGGGAGCGTCCCAAGCTCGCGGATCGCCGAGCCGAGGCGCACGCTCCACCAGTAGTCGATGTGTTCGAGCGGCTGGAGGGCGCAGGCGAGCGCCGCGGCGACGACGGCCAGTCCGAGCCAGACGTGCTCAAGGGTGACGGCGAGCGACCGCGCTGGCGTACGGACGTTGCCGCCGGGCAGCACCCGGAGCGTTGGACGGCCGGCAACATGCGCCACGGCCGGCTCCTCTCAGACCTCGGAGATGACGCCGGGGCGCAGCGCGAACAGGTGACTACAGCCGCCGCAGCGGTAGATCGGCACAAGCTGCGACGCATAGAACGGGCTCATGCCGAGCATGACGAAGTCACGCATGGGCTGCTCGCGCTCGCAGCGCGGGCAGGTCATCGTCCGAGTCTGTACGTTGACGAGTGTCGGCGCTGCCTGTTGCATCTGCCGCTCCCGGAGAGAAGAGGTCGCTTCGTTCGGTCCAACGACGCGGCCCGGAGCCGGGGGACGGAGCAACGGCTCGCGATGATCGTTCCGGGTCGCTCGCGCCCCCAGATGGGCTATCGAGCGTCCCGGCTAGCCCGTTGGCCGCAGGCGCATCTGGTCGGTGCGGGGCCGCAGCCACGTCGGGGGGCTGTCGTCGCGCGAGCGGTCGGCCCGCGATTCGGCGGACAGCGCCTCGGCGAGCTCGAGGAGCGGCCTGAGGTCCGGGCACTCGGGATAGTCCGCGACACACGACTCAATGTCGTCCCCATCAGCGAGTCGGTCGAGGCAGATCGCGAGCACCTCGTCGAACAGGTCATCCATGATCTGTTTTCCCTCCTTGATGATTTAACGCGCGCAACGCCGAGATGGGGACCGCCCAGACGGATCATCCTGTCTTGAAGGGAGACTTGCATTACTGCAATCTACCTGGCGAGCGCCGCGCCGAAGGCGGATCGCCGCCCCGACATTCGGGCTGACCACGAAGTCGGAGCGGACGTTAGTCGCTCGATCAGTCTGAGCACGCGCCGCGAAGCGAAGGATCCTCATGGAGACGGTGAGACGATGCCGCGACAGGCCACCCCTGCTGCAGAACGATGGCGAGTCTCGTGCGGATCGTCCTCACGCATCGGCGTTCCCCGCCTCACTGACGCCGATGCGTGAGGACGCCGACGGGCGCCGTGCCGATGTGGATGCGCGGACACATTGTGGTGCTCTGCTATACTCGGCTCCCGGCAATGGCGCCGCACACGCCGAACACCGGAGCATGGATGACCGAAGGTTCACAGACGATTACGACGGGCGGCTCGGTTGTAGCGCACCGTCCCTCGCCACCTCCAACGAGTTCGGTGGCGCTACGAAAGATGCTTGGCCGCGACTGGGCCACAGCCTGGCTGTTCTTGATCCCATGCATGGTGGTCATCGTCGGCCTGATTGCCTACCCGTTCTTCTCGGCCATCCTGCTCAGTTTCCAGGCGAAGCTCGTGGGTGCGCCGGGCACGTGGGTCGGCTTCCAGAACTACAACGAGCTGTTGTTTGGGCGTGACGTTGGCGGTGTCTTCCGCCAGTCGGTCGTCGTCTCCATCACGTTCGTGGCAGCAGCACAGGTTCTGAAGCTCGTCCTTGGTATGTCGATGGCGCTGCTCCTGAACGAGCAGTTCCCGTACCGGATGCTGGTCCGCGGCATCTTCTTCATTCCGTGGGCCATCCCGACGCTCATCGCGGGCCTGACCTGGAAGTGGATGTACGACCCAACGCCCATCGGCCTGTTGAACATGGTGCTGATCCGGCTCGGGTTGACGACGGACCTCGTCCAGTGGCTCGGCAACTACAACATGGCGCTGTGGTCCGTCACGGTTGCTGTGGTCTGGGCCAGTACGCCCTTCTGGGCCATGATGCTGCTGGCCGGCCTCCAGTCGATCTCGTCGGAGCAGTACGAGGCCGCTGAGATCGACGGGGCGGATGTGTTCCAGCGGTACTGGAACATCACGCTGCCGGGCATCTCGAACGTCCTCCTCATCACGTTCATGTTGTCCACCATCTGGACGGCGAACAGCATCAACTTTGTGTACGTCCTCACCGGCGGCGGCCCCGCCAACGCCACGATGATCTTTCCGCTGCTGGCCTACCAGATCGGTGTGGCCGGGGCACAGCGCCTGGGGATGGGCGCAACCATCTCGCTGTTCTTCTTCCCCGTGTTCCTGGTGATGATCTACTTCCTCACCAAG
>JADZDV010000229.1 GCA_020850915.1 Chloroflexota bacterium
CTAGCGTGAGACGCGCGGGTAACCACCTGTTCTTGCGCTACGCCCTCGGCAGCCCACCGCGGCGGGATTGACGAGGGCCGCGCCCCGAGCAACGCCGAGTGGGCCGCTAAACGACAGCCGGCTGGATCTCGTCGATCCGCTGCCGAACTGCCTGCTTCTCACCGTCGTCGCCGCGGCACCACCGCGCGTCCAGGTCGATGAACTCCTTCCACTCGTCCGGCACGGCGCTCTCGTGGAAGATGGCGTTGACCGGGCACTCGGGCTCGCAGGCGCCGCACTCGATGCACTCGTCGGGATGGATGTACAACTTGCGGTCGACCTCGTCGGTCTCGAGATAGATGCACGAGACCGGGCAGACGTCAACACAGGACTTGTCTTTCGTATCGATACACGGCTGCGTGATGACGTAGGTCATGCGGTTTCCTCCGATACAGGTGTGGTTCCACGGCCGGAATGCGTGTGAGGTCTTCGTTCAGGCATGGACGTAGCCGGCGGCGGCAAGCTTGTCGAGCAACAGGTGCAGATACACGAGGCCACCGTACGGATGCCAGGGCGACAGAACCCGCTGTACTCCAGCGTAGTCCAGCCGATCCGGCGCGGCGAGCCACCGTTCCAGGTTTCCCCGTGCGCCCACATCATCACCGGGGAAGATGTTGAGACGCCCGAGTCCGCGGAGCAGGACGTATTCCGCCGTCCAGCGACCGACGCCGCGCAGCTCCCGCAGTCGGTGCACGGCCGCCTCGTCGTCCAGGTGAGCCAGGTCGTCGAGAGCGAGATCCCCCGTGACGATCGCCCTGGATGCTTCGACGAGCGCTCGCGCCTTCTGCTGACTGAATGCCAGCACGCGGAGCGTGTCAGGTTCGAGTGACGCGATGTCCGAGGGTCGGGGGAAGGCGTGAGCCTCGTGGTCGTTCCCCGCCGCGGCCGGCCCCCAGGCCTCGGTCAACGCATTCAGGACGCGGATCCCGAACGTCAGCGTGATCTGCTGGCAGGCGATGGCGTTAGCCAGGGCTTCGAACAGGCTGGGGTAGCGCGGTGGCTTCATGCCGCGAAACCGATGGGCGAGTGGCCCGAGGTGTGGGTCCGTCTCGGCACAGGCATAGAAGTCCTGCAGGTCGATGCCCAGCCCTAGCACTCGTTGCAGCACCACTGTAACCGCCGGCTCCAGGTCGATGGCATTGTCCTCGGAGGTGGCGTCCACCACCAGCCGGGCCGCGTCTGGCTCGCCGACCTGGCGAACGGCCACGGGCACTACCCCACCGCCGAGCACGAAGACGCGCCGATAGATCGTGCCGTCCCAGCGATCCATCACATTGTCCGGGCGCCGCCGGAGGGCCCAGACCGTCAGATCCAGGCGAAATGGTGGGGTTGGCACAAGCTCGAAGGAAGACTGGCTCACCGGGCAGGCCTCTCACGTTGCATGGTGGTGGTCCCCACACATGGTGCGCTCCCGCCAGGCCGCAAGTCCACGCACGTGCCCCCGCTCCACGCCGTCACGGCGAGACGTCCAGTACGCCGACAGCGCCCATCTGCATGTCTCGCATGCTGTGGTCCACAAACGAGTACTTACCCGGCTGGGGGATCACCAGGTCGAGCACCACGCCCTGCCCGGGTGCGATGGGGACGGTGGACAAGCCGGTCTGGGCGTGCGCCGGGTCGCCGTCGGGATAGACCGTGGCGAACATGCCGCCGATCACGTGGAATGCACTGGGGAGATTCGGGCCGGCATCGACGACGTACAGCCTGAGGCGCTGTCCGGCTTTCGCCGGCAACGGGCGATCGCGGTACTGGAAGGCCGTGCCGTTGAAGACCACCTCGTCGGGCGTTCCCGCCAGCATCTTGGCGAAATCCGACGCCATCAGGGTGTCCTGCGCCTGGCGGGTGTACCACTCGCTCTGGACCAGCACGTAGCTCGTGTCGGCTGCCGGCAGCGGCTGCGCCGGGTCGACGATTATCGCGCCGTACATGCCGTTGGCCATGTGGAGCAGCACGGGCGGCGTGCCACAGTGATAGACGAATGCCCCGGGTGTCCGGGCGACGAACGAGAACTGGATCGCCTGACCGGGGTCGACTTCACGGTACGCAACATCTGGGGCTATCTCGGCAGCATGGAAGTCGATAGAGTGCTGCATTGAGCCCCGGTTCTCGAAGGTGACGTTCACCGTCTGTCCCTGGCGCACGTGCAGCACAGGGACGGGGACGGTTCCTCCAAAGGTCCAGGCCTGGTACTGGACGCCGCTGGCGATCTCGACCGTCGTGTCGGTCGCGGTGAGCGTGACCGACACGCTGTCGCCCGTGCCGAGGAGTTGTGGCAGCGTCGGATCGCGAGGCACGTTGACGGGCGCCGCGGCGGCTAGGCTGAGCGGAGTCACCGCGGCGGCTGCGTTGGCAGGGGTGGCGGGCGTGGCACCCATTGCGCTCTGGAGGCCGCCGAAGAGGAAGAGCACGGCGGCCACGATGCCGGCAATTGCCACACCCTGCTCGCTCCAGGGCAGCCGCGGCGGCTGCCGGTCCAGGAGGCTCGGCGACGCCATTTCAGCGACTCGGCGCCAGGTCGGCCACTTTCGCTCGAGGTAGTAATCCAGGCTGTACGGTGTGCGACCGAGGGTGCGGTC
>JADZDV010000230.1 GCA_020850915.1 Chloroflexota bacterium
GGCCTGCGCGAGCGGTGCCCTGAGCGCGTCATCCCGATGGGCACCGTTCCCATGCAGAGCGTCGAGCTGGCAAAGAGGGAGCTGGACCGGGCCACGGGGGAGCTGGGCTTCCGGTGCTTCCAGCTCGGGACGCACGTTGGCAACAGGAACCTCGGAGACCCCGAGTTCACGCCGTTCTGGGAGCGGGCGGAGCAGAGCGGCGCCCTCTTCTTCTTCCACCCCACCGAGGTCGTTGCGAAGGACCGCTTGCGGGGCTACCACCTGGTGAACCTGATCGGGAACCCGCTCGAGACCACGATCTGCCTGGCGAACCTGGTCTTTGGCGGTGTGCTGGACCGGTTCCCGGCCCTGAAGCTGGTCTTCGCCCACGCTGGCGGCTACGTCCCGTGGATCCGGGGCCGCTGGCGGCACGGCCAGCTCGTCCGCGAAGAGGCGAAGGTCCACATCACCCGGCCGGTGGACCAGTACCTGCGGATGGTCTACTTCGACACGCTGATCCACTCCCCAAAGGGTCTGGAGTTCCTGGTGGACACCGTTGGCGCCGATCGGGTGGTGCTGGGGACGGACTACCCGGCGGACATGGGCGACTGGCACGTCATCCCCACCGTTCGGGCCCTGCCGGGCCTCACCCCCGAGGAGAAGGACCTCATCGTCAAGGGCAACCTGGAGCGCTTGCTGGGTCTGTAGGCCAGACCGGGTACCATGTTGGGGTGAACCCACTCCTGCGAGGCATCCTGTGACAAAGCAGACTGTGCACTCCGACCGGCTGGCAGCCCCGTCCGGGCCCTTTTCGCTCGCCGCGCGCTCCGGTAACGTCGTCTTCGTCGGGACGATGGCTGGCCAGGACGCCGGCGGCGCCCTGGCCAGCGGCGCAGACTTCGCCTCCAGCGTCGCGGCCCAGGGGCGCGCGATGTTCGCCAACTGGCGGGCTGCGCTCGAGGCGCTCGGCGCCAGCTCGCGCGACGTCGTCGGCGGCCGTTTCTACGCGACGGACTGGGCCGCCCTTCCGCCCCTCGGTGATCCCTACAAGGAGACCTTCCCCGCCCCCTACACGGCCCGCACGACCGTCCGCGCGGGTATCCTCCCGAGCGGCGCGATCGTCTCCGGCGCCGCTATCGCGGTGGTCGGCGGCGCAAACCAGGTGCTCGGCAACCCCGCCCTGTACAGCCTGCCGGTCCCGCTCGCCCAGGCCGGCGTCAAGGCCGGCAACTGGTTCTTCTCGACCGGGCTCTACGGCGTCGATCAAGGCCTCCAAGCGCCCCGCACGATCGGCGCGCAGACCGACCGCACGCTGGACAACCTGACCCTGGCGCTCGAAGCCGCCCAGATGAGCGTGGACGACGTTGTCAAGGCGAACATCTTCCTTTCCGACCCGCGCAACCTCGAAGGCATGCTCGCGACCTACAGCACCCGCTTTCGCCCGCCCTACCCGGCCCTGACGATCGCCGTTCAGACGCTCGCCCGCCCGGACATCCTGGTGGAGATCGAGCTGATCGCTGCCAGGGGCGAGAAGGTGGCCTTGCTGGCCTGGAACGCCCACGACGGCGACCGCCCCGATTGGACGTTCCGCCGCGTCGAGGGGCTGCCGCCGGCCGATCAGCCCGAAGCCGCCGCGGTGCTCTGCGATGGCTGGCTCTACACCGGGGCCTACATGGGCGTGGACGCGGACGGCCGCGTCGCTGGCGACGTGGCTGCCCAGACGAACGCTGCCCTCCACCAGCTCGATCAAGTCACCCGGGCGGCCGGCCTCGCCATGGCTGACGTCGTGTCCACCGGGGTGGTGCTCTCGGACCAGCGCTACCTGCCCGCCTTCCAGCAAGCCTACGGCGCCGGTCTCGACTCGCCCTACCCCGCCCTCTCTCTCAGCGAAGGCCTGACCGTCCACCAGGACCTTCTGGTCCAGATCGAAGCGATCGCCCACCAGGGCGCAGCCCAGGAGGCCGTCTTCCTGGCGTGAACGCCCCCACTCAACCGGGGCGCCCCTTGTCAACCGGGGCACCCCGTCGACCCGAGCTCTTGTTCCCTGTCAACCTGAGGCGCCCCCCTCCTGTCATCCTGAGCGCCAGCGCCGGATCAGGTGGTTGGAGACCGGCGGACGGAGCCGAACAAACCATCACGTCGTAGGGTGGGCAGAGCCCACCCTACGGATCCGTGGTTGGCTGGCGCCGAGAGGGCAGCGCGCAACCGCGTGATCCTTCGCTTCGCTCCCGCCCCTCACCCCCTCTGGCTCAGCCGCATCAGCGGCAGGGTGAGGGCGTTCAGGCCGGCCAGGGTGATGAACAGGGTCGTCAATCCAGCGCGGTCTCCGAGGAGGCCGTACGCCAGCGGGGCCACGGCGGCGGAGGTCTGCGCCAGGGTGTAGTAGACCCCATAGCCCCGCGGCCGGCGGGCCGCGGGGAAGAAATCGGCCACGCTGGCGTACAGCACGGACGAGGTCCCGTTCAGGACGATTCCGAACACGCCGATCAGCAGCGGGATGGCCAGCAGGGGCACGACTGGCAGCAGCAGCAGCATCGCGCAGGTCACGGCCTCGGTCGCCACCACCGCCGCCGTTGCGCCGTAGCGGTCCGCCAGCGGCCCGCAGGCGAACTTCCCC
>JADZDV010000606.1 GCA_020850915.1 Chloroflexota bacterium
GCACGAGAAGGAGCATCCGCCGGCGGTCGATCCGCTGGCGATGCCGGGCGCAGGATTGTCGGGTGACGATCTACCGCGCGATGGCGTCAGTGAGGCGGTCTTGGCGTACCTACGGGAGGCGAACGTATAATGCCCGACCTCGCCAATCGCACAGCCACGGAGGATCGACTATCTCGTCTCGTCCAGCAAATGCTGACCGAGCAAGAGCGGCGGCTGCGCGAGCGGCTGGCCGAACTCGACGCGCAACAGGCGGCCAGCGAGGAAGAAAAAAAGCGGCGGTTTCTGCTCTGGTGGCCGAGCTTCATCGAAGATGGCGCGTGGCTCACCTGGCAGACCGGTCTGGCCGTGGGACTGACGTTCGGTATCGCCGATGTGGTCGCCCGCAGCCAGCGTCAGATGGTTCGCACGCTCGATGATTTTACGCCGCGCGCCAGCGACCTGGACGACGCGGCCCTGCGCTATGCGGCGAGCCGCGCCCGCGACGTGGCCGCCGGCATTCGTCAGACCTCGCTTGAACGATTCACGCGGCCCATCGAGGCGGGCCTGCGCAACGGCCACACCTACGACTATCTGCGGCGGCGCCTGACCGACGCGCAGGAGTCGCGGTTTGGCGCCGAGCGCGCCGAGCTGATTGGCGTGACGGAGACGACCGCCGCGCATTCGGCCGCCGAGCGGGGCGTGATTGATCTGCACAATCGCTTCACCGGGCGAATCCTCTTGGCGCATTGGGTGACGGAGCACGACGAGCGCGTCTGCCCGATCTGCCGGCCGCTGGACGGTCAGCCCGAGTATCTGTGGCGCGAGCGCTTTCCCTGGGGGCCGCCGGCCCACGCGCGTTGTCGCTGCTACATGGACTGGCGCGAGGCGGCATGACAACGCATTCCAGCGTGTGCCCGAAGTGCGGGCGGCTGAGCTACAACGTGCAGCGCACAATTGTCATGGAAGCGGCGGGGCTGCGCGTTCGCTATGTGGCCTGCAAGCACTGTCAGGCGCGGCGCAAGATCATCATTCCGCTGGATCACGCGCCTCGTCAGCAGTCGCGCTAGTGTTTCTATAGATAGAAACCAGCCGCGCCGCGCGCGTTCGCCGAGCGCGTAATCTAACGGCATGAGCGTGGAACGGATTGCCGAATTCACCGACAGCCGCGGGCAGCAACTCGCCGTGGACGCCGAGAAGGGC
>JADZDV010000231.1 GCA_020850915.1 Chloroflexota bacterium
ACGCCCAACGTTCCCGAGGACCAGTCGAAGTACCTGGACAACACGATCGTCGAGAAGGCGATGGCCATGGGCTGAGGCCCGGGACCGCGTCAAGCCTGAACAGACAGTGGAAGGCACTGTGACACGCCGTGCCTTCCACTGTCTTCTGGCGCGGCACAGCGCGTTCAGAATTCTCGACAGCGAGCCGCGCGCTTGATACGCTTGCCGGCCAGTATGGAGCCTGCACGGTCGGCGGCCATTGTCCGCTCGACCACCAATGGAGGATACGACTCGCATGGTCACGTTCGATCGCCGCGCATTCTTACGACAGGTCACGGGAGCGGCAGGGCTGGGGTTAGCGCTGCCGCTGTTCGCCGCGTGCGCCCCGGCGGCGCCGAGCCCGGCCAAGCCCGCGGACACCGCCAGGTCACCCGAGCCGACCAAGCCCGCTGCGCCTGCCGCTCCAGCGGCGCCCGCGGCCTCGCCCGCCGCGGCGCCCGCTGCCCCGGCTGCCTCACCGGCCGTTGCTGGAGCCGCGCCATCGCCGGCCGCGGCCGCGCCGGCGGCGGCCGGCAAGCTCACCAAAGTCAGCTACGGGATCGTCAGCTACAACCCGTTCCACATTGTCACGATCGTCATGCAGCAGAAGCCGGAGTTCCTGGCCAAGCACGGCGTCGAGATGGACCTCATCCTGACCGGCAGCTCGCCGGCCGCCGTCTCGGCGATGGTCGGCGGCTCGATGAACATGACGACCGCCACGGTGGAATCGGCGTGGCCCGTCCAGGACAAGGAGACGGACATCAAGCACATCATCAACGTGGACGTCGGCACGCCGTACAGCCTGATCGTGGCCCCGGAGATCAAGCAGATAGCGGACCTCAAGGGCAAGACGGTCGGCTCGACGGCGATTCGCGGCGGCGCCGACACGAGCGCCCTGCGGGCGATGCTGGCGTTGAACGGTCTGAAAGACGGCGAATTCAACGTGGTGGCCGTGGGCTCGATCGCCGAGCGCACCGCCGCCATGAAGGCCGGCACGATCTTCGGCTGCGCCCAGCTCGAGCCGCAGTCCACTCAGCTCCTCGACGCCGGGTTCAAGCTCCTGGCGGTGGGCGATGACTTCCCGGAGCTGAAGAACATCATCTCCGTCACGGTCATCGCCAAGAAGAGCTGGTACGAGCCGAACCTGGACACCGCGGCCAGGTTTGTACGCGGCTGGGTGGATGCCACCAAGTGGCTCTACGAGCCGGCCAACAAGGATGCCGTCGTCAAGATCATGATGGACACGATGAAGGTGGACACCAGGCCTGCCACGAACGCCTACGACCGCCACATCACCAAGCTCCAGACCGTGTCCAAGGATCCCCGGATGGACGTCAAGAAGATGCAAGCGGTGGCGGAGATTCAGAAGAAGATCGGCACGCCCAACGTTCCCGAGGACCAGTCGAAGTACCTGGACAACGCGGTCGTCGAGAAGGCGATGGCCATGGGCTGAGGCCCGGGACCACGTCAAGCCCGGACACCTGGAAGTCACGGTGCAGCGCCCTGCCTTCACGGCGTCCGGGCGCGGCTTGACCCGCGTACCGTCCGGACCTAGAATGCCGGAATATACGTCCACCTTTTCCTCATGGAGCCAACCTCGTGGACTTCCGGCTGTCCGAAGACCAGCTCATGCAGCGCCAGATCTTGCGGGAGACGCTGGCCCACGTCTCGCCGCGCGAGTACGCGCGGCAGTGCGACGCCGATCGACAGCCGCCCTGGGACTCGTTCCGCGCGTTGGCCGAGGCTGGCTGGCTCGGCCTCGGGATTCCGGAGGCGTATGGCGGCTCCGGCGGCACCACCCTCGACATCGCACTGTACCTGGAGGAGGTGGGGCGGGCGCACGTGGACCTGGCGCTCTGGATGTTCCGAGTCATGGTCTACGGCGGCCAGGCGGTCCTCGCGGACGGCACGGACGAGCAGCGGAACGACTTCCTGCCGAAGGTAGCGCGTGGCGAGCGTCACACCTGCTTCTCGCTGACAGAGCCGCACTCAGGCTCCGACGCCGCGGCGCTCACGACCGCCGCGGTCCCGGACGGCGACGACTACGTCATCAACGGCCAGAAGATCTGGTGTACCGGCTTCCTGGTGAGCGACTACGTCCTCATCGCGGTGCGCACCAACTCGAGCGTCTCCAAGCACCGCGGCATCTCTCTGTTCCTCCTGGACACGAAAGCGCCGGGGATCACCGCCCAGACGCTCGAGTCGCTCGGACACCGCTCCGTCTCCAGCACCGCCCTCTTCCTGGACAACGTCCGCACCCCGAAGTCATCCTTGCTCGGCGAGCTGGACCAGGGCTGGAAGCGGCTGGGCAAGTATCTCGAGTGGGAGCGGATGTGTCTCTCCGCCGCGAGGATTGGCGGCGCGCAGGCCGCCTTCGAAGACGCCCTCGCCTACGCGAAGACGCGCGAGCAGTTCGGCCAGCCGATCGGGAAGTTCCAGGCGATCTCTCACAAGCTGGCCGAGATGGCGCTGGCGGTGGACACCGCGCGTCTGCTGGTGTACCGCTACGCCTGGATGATTGGCGAAGGCATGACCGGCCACAAGGAGGCGGCCATGCTCAAGCTCTTCGCGGCCGAGACGTACCAGCGAGTGGCCGACCTCGGGCTGCAGGTGATGGGCAGCTACGGCTACAGCATGGAGAACGACATGCAGCGCCACTTCCGCGATGCCCGCCTGGCCTCCATCGGCGGCGGCACGTCGGAGATTCAGAAGAACATCATCGCCCGAGAGCTCGGGCTGTGACAGCGGTCGGGCTCAGATGGGCCCGGGAAGGGAGCGTCTGAAGCCGATGTCCGCACTGTCCCACATCCGCATTCTCGAGCTCGGGCAGGTCATCGCGGGCACCTGGGCCGACATGATCCTCGCTGACCTTGGCGCGGAAGTGATCAAGATCGAGCCTCCCAGGGGAGACCTCGGCCGCAATCCGCATATCGCGTACATGAAGGGGGAGAGCGCCCTCTTCATCACGATGAACCGGAACAAGAAGAGTATCTGTGTCGACCTCAAGCAGCCAGCCGGCCTCGAGGCGTTCTACGACCTCGTTCGCAAGTCGGACGTCGTCCTGGACAACTTCCGTCCAGGCGTCCTCGAGCGCATGAGGGCGGACTACGAGACGCTCTCAAAGATCAACCCGCGCATCGTCTGCGGCACCGTGACCGGGTTCGGACCGCGGGGCCCGTACAAAGACCTGCCGTCTTTCGACCTGATCCATCAGTCGATCACCGGCCACCTCAGCGTCACGGGCCACCCCGGCGGCCCGCCAGCTCGCCTCGGCCTGCCGCTGGCGGACCTGGCGTCCGGCTTCTTCCTGACCCATGGTGTGCTCGCGGCGCTGCTCGCGCGGGAGCACACCGGGCGAGGCCAGCGCGTGGAGACCTCGATGTTCGAGGTGATGCTCTTCTTGCTGACCTACGATGCGACGATGTACCTGAACACCGGTGAGATCGCGGGCCCGCAGGGCAGCGGCCACCTCTACCACGTGCCCTGGCAGGCGTTCAAGACGTCCGACAACTGGGTGGTCGTGGCCACGCGCGAAGAGGTCTTCTGGCAGAACTTCTGCCGCGCCATCGGCGCCCCGGAGCTGGCGGACGACGAACGGTATCGGACCAATCTCGATCGCCTGGAGCATCGCGACGAGCTGGTCGCGCTGCTGGAGACGTACCTGGTCCGGCAGACGACCGCCGAGTGGCTGGAGGTCTTCAGTCGCGAGCAGGTGCCCTCCGCGCCGGTGAACAACATCGCGCAGGCGCTTGCCGACCCAACGGTGGCCGAGCTCGGAGGCATCGTCGACGCCGGCGCCTACGGCTCAGCCGGTCCGATCCGGATGCTGGCCAATCCGCTCCACTTCTCAGCGACCCCGGTGGAGCACTACAATCCACCGCCACAACTCGGTCAGGACACACGTGATGTCCTGGCTGATGTCGCCGGCTACGACGCGGCGAAGATTGCCGAGCTCGAGGCACAGTCCGTCGTCAAGACCGGCCTGAGTACCGCTGGAGTGCACTGATGCGCCCACTTCGAACCTTGCTCTTCGTCCCCGGCAACCGCGACCGGATGCTCCAGAGAGGGCCAACCGCGGGGGCTGACGCGCTCCTGCCAGACCTCGAGGACGCGGTCCCGATGGCCGAAAAGCCGCTGGCGCGCCAGATGCTGCGGGAGTGGATACCCCAGCAGAGCGTGCCCGTCTACGTTCGCGTCAACGCCGTCGAGACGGGCATGACCCGGGACGACGTCGAAGCCGTAGCTGTCAAGGGGCTCACCGGCCTCTTCGTGCCCAAAGTCCAGCACGTGGAAGAAGTCACGCACGTCGCGGCCTGGCTGGACGAGATCGAGCCGACAGCGGGCTTTGAGCAGGGCTCCATCGAGCTGATCCTGATGCTCGAGACGGCGCTCGGCGTCTACCGAGGCTACGACCTGGCGACGGCCTCGCCCCGGGTCGCCTCGCTCTGCTTTGGCAGCGGTGAGAACGGCGACTTTCAGACCGATATGGGCTGTGACTGGACGCTGGAGGGGCCGGAGATCATGTACGGGCGACAGAAAACAGTGCTTGACGCCCGCGCGGCCGGTATCATGTATCCCATCGATGGCGTGTACGTCCGCCTGGATGATGAGGAGGGACTGGTCAGAGATACAACCCTTGCCAAGCGCCTGGGCTACAAGGGGCGCTGCGCCATTCATCCCAAACAGGTCGAGGCGATGAATCGCGTGTTCACTCCATCGCAACAGGAGGTCGATTACTATCGCCGACTGCTCGAAGCCTTCGACGCTGCGATGGCAGAGAACAAGGCATCAGTAACGTTTGAAGGTCGCATGATCGACTATGCCATGGCCGCGCGCGCGCGCAGTGTGCTGGCCCTAGCGGACGCGGTTGGGCTATAAGCTCCCCACGCCAGACACGGAGGCACTTCATGGCTGACGTTGCCATCGAGCGCGAGGGCTTAGAGGCCCCCCGGGAATCCGCGCTGACGCGCTTCTACAGAGACCATATTTCGGCCATCCGAGCGGCCATCTCCTTCCTGGTCGTCGGCATCGTCTGGGAGATCACCGCCCGACAGGGCAACTCCCTGGTCATCGCGCCCCTCTCTGAGATCTGGGCGTCGTTCGTCAAACTGCTGCTGACCGGTCAGCTCTGGCGGCACTTCCTGGCGAGCTTCCAGGCCTTCGTCTGGGGCTTCACGCTGGCTTCCATCGCCGGCATCGTGGTGGGCATTGCCATCGCCACCAGCGAAGCCGTGCGCGATTTCGTCGATCCCTGGATCTCCGCCCTGTACGCCACGCCCACGATCGCCCTGGCGCCGCTCTTCATTCTGATCTTCGGCATCGACATCCCGTCCAAGGTCGCCGTGGTGTTCCTGCTGGTCCTGTTCCCGGTCATCATCAACACCGCCACGGGTATCCGGACGACGGAAAAGGTCTTCATCGAGGCTGCCCACTCGTTTGGCGCGACCCGGATGCAGATCTTCACCAAAGTGTTGATACCGTCGTCGCTGCCCTTCATCGTGGCGGGCTTGCGCCTGGGCATCGGCCGCGGCCTCGTTGGCGTCGTCGTGGGCGAGCTGTTTGGCGCTCGGGCAGGCCTGGGATTCTTGATCCTCATCTCTTCGCAGGTGTTCGACACCGCCTCGCTGTTCGTAGGTGTCTTTATCCTGGCTGGCCTCGGCATTCTCTCCGTCGTCGTTCTCCAGAAGGTGGAGCGCAGGATGGCGCCGTGGCGTGAGTTCGAGCTGAAGTAGGAGGCGGCGTGGGGATCCCCAAGCTTGAAGCCAAGTCGATCTACAAGAATTTCGTCAAGCGCGGCAGCACCGTCGAAGTCCTCCGCGACATCAACTTCAGCATCGAGCCTGGCGAGTTCGTCACCATCGTGGGCGCCAGCGGCTGCGGTAAGACGACCCTGCTGCGCATCGTAGACGGCCTGATCGACACGAGTCGCGGCGACATCCTCATCGACGGCCGCGCGGTGCAGCGGCCGGGTCCGGACCGCGGCTTCGTCTTCCAGCAAGACGCCCTCCTGCCGTGGCGGACGGTGCTGAACAACGTCATCTTCGGCCTGGAGCTGCAGGGCAAGCAGAAGCGCGAGAGCGTGGCGCGAGCCTCCGGACTCATCAAGCTCGTCGGCCTCTCGGGCTTCGAGACGCACTACCCGCACGAGCTGAGCGGCGGCATGCGCCAGCGGGCCAACCTGGCCCGCGCGCTGACGATCGATCCCGAAGTGCTCCTGATGGACGAGCCGTTCGCTGCCCTGGACGCGCAGACGCGCGAGATCATGCAGAGCGAGCTGCTCCTGATCTGTCGCGCCACCCAGAAGACCGTGCTGTTCATCACGCACCAGATCGACGAGGCGGTCTATCTGGCGGACCGCGTCGTCGTCATGACGGCACGCCCGGGGCGTATCAAGGCGATCATCCCGGTCAACATCCCCCGTCCGCGAGACCTGCACATCAAGCGGACCCAGGGGTTCCTGAACATCGTGGACCAGATCTGGGGCATGATCGAGGAGGAGGTCCGCATCGCGATGCAGATGGTGAGCGAGGGAGAGGAGAAGGAGAAGAAGGTCGTCCTGACCTAGCCCAGCCCGGTGGACTCGACGTCGACGGGCAATTGAATGCGTCAAGCGAGCGAGCCTGCCGTGCGGCCGGCTCGCTTCCTCCGCGGCCACAGGCCGCGCGCTTGATCCGCGTGTGTGGGCGGACACCGCGAGAGCCAAACGGACGGTGTCTCGCGCCTTGTCCACGCCAGCAGTTCGCATTGGAGACTCGCCGCCTCACGCCTCGACCCTGGGGAGACCCGGGTTCGGTGGCCGCGCGTCGCATGAGACGGGCTGGCCGCCAGAGACCATGAACCCACGGTCTAGTCGGAGCGTGGGTGTCGAGCAGCGAACGCCGGCGCACCAGCTTGAGCGGGGACACCTGTTCGCGCTCGGAACGGTGATCGTCTGGGGCAGCCTCCATCCGATCTCGAAGATCGCGCTGGAGGCGTTTGGGCCGGCTCAGCTCACCCTGCTGCGCGTCGGCCTGGCGACCATCACGCTGTTCTCGATCTGCCTCCTCACGGGCCAGCTCCACTCGCTCAAGCGCGCCAGTCGCCGGGACTGGCTCGGACTCCTCGCCCTCGGCGTCGCCGGTGGGTGCTTGAGCCCGCTGCTGGCAACCTATGGACTGCGCATCACGCCCGCGTCGGTAGCCGCGCTCACCTCCAACACCAGTCCGCTGCTGGTTGCGCTGATCGCGCCAGTGCTGCTGGGCGAACGGCTGGGTCGGCTGCTGGTAGGCGGCGTGATCCTCGGGTTCTGCGGAGTGCTGCTCATCATCCAGCCGGGCTCGGGCCCCGGTGGAAAGGAGGTCCCGGTAGTCGGCGTTATCCTTGGGACCGTGAGCGCGGCGGCCTGGGCGGTCTTCATGGTGCTGGGGCGGCAGCTCATGGCACGCCACCGGCCGCTGACGGTGACGATGATCGCCAGCGCCATCGGGTGCATCATGATCGGGGTCACGGCACTTCTGGACGGCGGGCTCACGGCGGGATTCGAAGCGTTACCACGGCTCTGGCCAAACGTGCTCTGGATCGGCATGGTTTCGAACGGTCTCTGCTACGGGGCCTGGATGGCAGCGATCCACGCGCTCGGCGCCGGACGAGTGGCGCCGTTCCAGTACCTGGCCCCGGTCTCCGGGGCGGTGCTGTCCTTCCTGATCCTCGGCGAGCAGCCGACAGTGCCGTTCCTGGCCGGCGGCGGGCTGATCCTGACCGGCGTGGCCCTGTCGCAGGTGCAGCGGTCGCCTCTCACTCGCTAGCCGAACGCTGGAGGTAGCTCCACCCTGCCGCTGCCGGCCGGTCGAGATGGGTCCTGTTTCTTCGCAGTGCCAATCTCCTACCCGTCCATACCGTCCCGCCACCTCGGCACAGATCGTTTGGTAGCCCAGACTTGTCGAGGAGCCCACCGGGCTCCCGATCGCGAAGGAGGTCCAGCATGACCAGGACGCTGATGATGCTCATCGTCGCCGCGAGCTTGATCCTCGCGGGCTGCTCGACCGGGACACCTGCCCCAGCACCATCTACCCCGAGCGCCCCCGCCCCGAAGCCAGCCGCTCCGGCTGCCCCGGCCGCTCCGGCTGCCCCGGCCGCTCCGGCTGCCCCGGCCGCTCCGGCTGCTCAGCCGGCCGCCTCTCCGGCTGCCAGCGCTCCCGCGCCACAGGCGGCGGCTCCAGCGCCGGGAACGCTCGAGACCGTGAACTTCGGCCTCGTTTCGCGAACGTCCTGGTACATGGCGATCTACATCGCCCAGGCAAAAGGCATGTTCAAAGAGGCCGGCGTGAACGTCGAGGACAAAGGCGTGCTCCAATCGAGCGCCCTCGCCACCCAGGCGCTGGCCGGCGGCTCGCTCGATATCGCGCCAATCAGCGTCGACAACATCATCAACGCCGTGGAGAAGGGCTCAGACCTGAAGATCATCGCCGGCGGGCTCCAGAAGGCCTCCTATGACCTGGTGGTCAAGGGCGACATCCAGCGCGTCGAGGATCTGAAGGGCAAGATCATCGGCGCCTCCGCGCTCAAGACCGGCGAGATCAACTTCATCCGCCGCATTCTCGAGGGGCACGGACTCAAGGAGGGCGATTACACGGTCATCGTGGCCGGCGGCCTTGGCGAGCGAGCGGCGGGGATGGAGAAGGGCGCGTTCCAGGCCGCGGTCCTGACCGAGCCGTACGTCTCTCAGCTCGAAGCGAAGGGGATGAAACGTCTCGACAACGCCGGCAAGTACTATCCGACGCCTGAGTTCCAGTACCTCGGCCTCGCCTGCCGGACCAGTTTCCTGAAGGAGAGGCCAGACACGGCGGTCAAGTTCCTACGGGCGTACTCCCGCGCGTCGGCCTGGCTGTACGATCCCAAGAACAAGGAGGAGGCCATCAAGATCACGACAGCCGCCACCAATCTGGACGACAAGACCGCCCGGCGTGGCTACGAATACCTCGTCGAGGAGGAGAAGTCGCTCACCTCGGACGGTCGCAACAGCGAGGCCGGCATCAAGGCGTTCATCACCGACATGGTCTACGTTGGGCAGTTGCCCCAGGCCATGCCGGTCTCCAAGTACGTGGACAACACCTTCATCGAGAAGGCGCTCGCCAGCAAGTCCTGAGGGACCGATCGAGCGCGGCGCGGACGGTCGGTCGCTCGCGTCGCGCTCTCCCCTGGCTCACCCTGCTAGAACACGGCGATCGGATTGGCGGGCGAGCCAGTGCCGTAGCGGATGCGCAGCGGCGCGACCACCAGCATGAACTCCCAGCGTCCTCGCTGCACGCAGGTCGCCTTCAGGTCTTCGAGCTGCAGCGAGTCTAGCAGCGGCAGTCCCATCGCGACCAGGCTCACCGTGTGCACGGGCATCGGCAACAGCTCGTAGCCGGACGGCGTGACGTCATGCGAGGCGTCGGCGCCGACGATCGCCACCCCCCGCTCGCGCAGCCAGGGCAGGCAAGCGGCGTGCAGCCCGGGACGGTGGGCCCAGACGGGGTACGGGCCAACCTCCACGCGTCGGCGGTACCAGCCCGTGCGAAAGATCATCGCGTCGCCCTCGCCGATCCGAACGCCCTGGGCCTGCTCGGCGGCCTCGAGGTCCTCCGGGAAGATCGGCTCACTGGCGTCCATGTACGGCTTGCCCTTCACGTCGGTGATGTCCAGCAGCACACCGCGGGTGACGATACCGTCTTTCATCGCTTCCACCGAGCAGGCCGTCGAGCCCTGCTCGGTGGTGACCAGGCTGCGCGGCCGATTGTTGTACATCATCCCGTCCCAGAACTGGTGGCTCCACGTATCGACGTGCGAGACGGTCAGCCCGTGGAAGACCAGCCCGATAAAGTCCGTCGCCGCCGAGGCGGGTCCGGTGGACGGCGACTCGCCGCTTCGGATCATGTAGTGCAGCGGCGGCCACTGCACGTCCGGTCGAGGGCCTTCATGAACGATCGGTCGGGCGCAGCCAACGCTGATGCCGTCGCGCACGGTGGCGACGGCTTCCAACCGCTTGGTCGACGTGATCAGGTTCAGAGTGCCAATCTCGTCGTCTTCACCCCAGCGGCCCCAGTTGCTGAGTTGCTGGATGTAGCCGATGACCTCGTCCTGCGTCGGGATCCGTGGCGCCATGCCGTTCCTCCTGCATCGTGTAGCGGAGCGTTTGCTCGAAGTGTGCTGGTTCGAGCGTCATGGTGCAAGCAGCAGCGCCGGACACAAGTAAGCCGGCCGTTCCCGGCCGGCTTTTCGACCCGTGCGCTCGTCAGTTCGACGACGCGCAGGCACGGTGGTAGAACACCGTCTGCTTGCGCGGGTACGCCCTGACGACCGGGTACAGATCCTTGTTGAGAATCGGCTGCTGCCCGGTGGGGCACTTCGGGCTGGCGCAATACCGCGCCGAAGCCTGAGCCCCGATGATCTCGCGCAATCGAGCCCGCTCTTGCGCCGTCTGGTTCTTGTTCTTCTCTGCCATGATCCCCTCGCCGCGGAGCAGCGGCCCGTTACTCGGCGGCCTATCTAGAGCCCGACCGCTCCAGAGATTATACTCGGTTCCGCTGTTTTCGGCCCGCCGCGCCAACCCGAGCCAGCGCGTCCAGAGCCGGTCGCTCGACGAACATCCCAGCTCCAGCCCCCCAATCCGTGAGTTTGAGAGGCGGGCTTCACCTTTTGGGTGAACGGGGGAGGGCAGCGGCGGCAGGGCGCCGGTACACTCCCGGCCAGGAGGTGGGAGCGTGCGACGACCGCTGGCGAACGCGCTGGACATTGATCCGCGGGGCGGGTTGACCGACCAGGTCACGCCGCACGCGGGCTCGGCGCTGCTGCTGGAGCTGATCCGGCGTAGTGGGACGGTGGCCGCGGCGGAGAAGCACCTCCCGGGCAAGAAGTCGCCCAAGGGGCTGCGCCAGGGCGAGCTGGTCGAGTCGTTCGTGCTCCTGAGCGCGCTGGGCGGGGACTGCCTGGACGATTTCGCCGGTCTGCGGCGCGACTTGGGGCTGGCCGCCCTGCTCGGGTACGATCTGCCAGCCGCCGCGACCGCGCGGCAGTGGCTGGAGCGGACGTTCCACGATCCCGCGAGTGTCCAGGACCGCCCAACCCAGGGCAGCTTCATCCCACCCGAGTCCGCGGGGCTGGCCGGGTTGCGGGCGGTGGTCCAGCACACCACGCGCAACTCCGTGGCGGCGACGGGGCCGGGGCCGGCCGCCACGTTGGACGTTGACGCCCACCTGGTCGAGTCGTCGAAGCGTTCGGCGCTGCCCACGTATGAGGGCTACCGGGGCTACCAGCCGCTGCTGGTGGCCTGGGCGGAGAGCGGGCTGGTGCTGGCCGATGAGTTCTGGGACGGCAACGTGCCGGCCGCCAGCAAGATCAAGGAGCTGGTGGACGAAGCCGCCGCCAGCCTGCCAGCCCGGGCGGATGGGCAGCCCTGGCAGATCAGCGTGCGCTCGGACTCGGCGGCCTATGAGCAGGCCAACCTCGATCACTGGCAGGGGCGCGGCTGGCGGTTCGCGGTCAGCGCCGACGTCAGCCAGCACCCGCGGGCCGAGATCCTCAAGCTGCCGCTCGAGGCCTGGCAGCTGCACGCCGAAGAGGAGGGCGGGTGTGTCCGGGAGTGGGCCGAGCTGCCGTACGTGCCCAGCCGCAAGAGCGAGCAGCGCGATGCCCAGCCCTACCGGTACCTGGCCCTCCGGGTCCGGGGGCGCCAGGGGGGTGCTGTTTGGCGACGGGACGAGCGTCAAGCACTTCGCGGTGGTGACCAATGACTGGGAGGCCGACGGCGGGGCGCTGCTGAGCTGGCAGCGGGGCAAAGCCGGCACCATCGAGCAGGTCAACCACGTGCTGAAGAGCGAGCTGGCGGCTGGGGTGTACCCGTCGGACAAGTTCGGGGCGAATGCGGCCTGGCTGCGGCTGCAGGTCTTGACCCACAACCTGCTGGAGCTGCTCAAAGCGACCGCGCTGGATCCGGAGTATCGGCGGGCGCGGCCCAAGCGACTGCGGTTTGCGATCTTCACCCAGTTCGGGCGGGTCGTTCGCCACGCGCGCGAGCAGTTTGTGCGGCTGACGTACCGGGCCCTCGAAGCGCTCGTCGGCCCGGGCTTGCGGCGCCTGCAACGCTGCGCCTGGGTTGGCCCGTGAGTCCGTGCCGGGGCGCCCAGTCGCGCCAGCCCGCCGGTCGCGGGCCGCCGCGGCATGCCCAGCCCCGCCAAATCCGTTGAATTCCGTGCTCCGCCTGCGAGACCGCCCTGGTTCGCACGTGGTCGCCACGCCCATGGCCACCGCCTGATCCCCACTTTGCCCCCGACCCCTGCTCTCCAACACCCCTATTCACGGATTAGGGGCGCCGTGAGCACGTACCCGGGAAGTCCGTCGCGCGGTATACTGTCGCGGTTGTTCTGCAAGGCTTGGAGCCACGTGGTATCGATCACATCCCAGCGCGCGGCCGGCACCGTCCTGCTGTTCTGCCTTC
>JADZDV010000232.1 GCA_020850915.1 Chloroflexota bacterium
CTCATGAAGAGGCAGTGGGGTGACATGCACGTCTGACTCCGTGCACCCGATCGCTGGCCGGTAGCATTCTGGCGCGGCCGGCCCTGTCGTCGTTACGCTGTTGGCACCAGGGCTACGACGGCTCGCGCGGAGGCAGCCATGGCTGACCAGCAGGCCGGCACGATCACGTTCCTCTTCACGGACATCGAGGGCAGCACGCGCCGCTGGGAGGTCTTCCCGGCGGCGATGCGGCTGGCGCTCCAGCGCCACGACCGCCTGCTGCGCGCCGTCATCGCCGAGTACGGCGGCCAGGTCTTCAAGACGATAGGCGACGCCTTCTGCGCGGCCTTCGCCACGGCGCCCGAGGCCGTGGCGGCCGCGCTCGCCATCCAGCGGGCCCTCGCGGCTGAAGCGTGGGAGAAGATCGGCCCGCTCCGGGTGCGGATCGCCCTTCACACCGGCGCCGCCGAATCGCGCGATGGCGACTTCTTCGGTCCGCCCCTGAACCGGGTTGCTCGCTTGCTTTCCGCCGGGCATGGCGGTCAGGTGCTCCTCTCCCGGGCCACCCAGGAGTTGGCCCGGGACCAGGTGCCGCCGGGCGTGAGCCTGTTCGACCTTGGCGAGCACCGGCTGAAGGACCTCATCCGGCCGGAGCGCGTCTACCAGGTGCTCGTGGACGACCTGACGCGAGAGTTCCCCCCGCTCCGGACCCTGGACACGCGCGCCAACAACCTCCCGGCCCAGCGCACGCCGCTCGTCGGTCGGGAGCGTGAAGCCGCCGACGTCCGCACTCGCCTGCTTGACCCGGACGTCCGCCTGCTCACGCTGACCGGTCCGGGCGGAACGGGCAAGACGCGGCTCGGGCTCCAGGTGGCGGCCGACGTGCTGGACGACTTTGCCGATGGCGCGTTCTTCATTCCGCTCGCGTCCGTATCAGACCCGAGCGTGGTCGCGCCGGCGATCGTCCAGGCGCTGGCCCTGCACGCTCGGGACAGCGCCTCCCCCGTCGAAGTCCTGACCGAGCATCTGCGCTCCAGGCAGATCCTGCTCCTGCTGGACAATTTCGAGCAGGTCACGGCCGCCGCCCCGCTCGTGTCCGACCTGCTCTCAACCTGTACCCGCTTGAAAGTGCTGGTCACCTCGCGGGCGGTGCTCCGCGTCTATGGGGAGTATGAGGTACCGGTGCCGCCGCTCGAGCTACCGGACGTTCGCCGGCTGCCTTCCGTCGACCGACTGTCCCAGTACACCGCCGTGGCGCTGTTCATCCAGCGGGCCGCGGCCGTCCGACCGGACTTCACGGTCACCCGGGAGAACGCCCCGGCCATCGCCGAGATCTGCGCCCGACTGGACGGGCTGCCGCTGGCGATCGAGCTCGCCGCGGCCCGGGTCAAGCTGCTCTCGCCCCAGGCGATGCTGGCGCGGCTGGAGGCGTCCGGCCAGGCGTCGCTCCAGCTCCTGAACAGCGGCGCTCGCGACCTTCCCGCCCGCCAGCAGACGCTCCGGGGAGCAGTCGCCTGGAGCTACGACCTGTTGGACGCGGACGAGCGTCTGCTCTTTCGGCGCCTTTCGGTCTTCGCCGGCGGCTTCGACCTGGAGGCGGCCGAGGCGGTCCAGGGTGACGAGGCGCTTCCCTCTGTGCTGGACGGGCTCGCCTCGCTGGTGGACAAGAGCCTGCTCCGGCAGGAAGACCAGCCAGATGGCGAGCCGCGATTCGCCATGCTGGAGACGATCCGGGACTTCGGCCGCGAGCAGTTGGCCGGCGATCCGGCCGGCGAGCAGGTCCAGCGCCGGCATGCGGAGCATTATCTCCAGCTTGCTGAAGCTGCCGATCCGCGCATTCGGACCAGGGAGCAGGACCCGGCGATTCGCTCACTGCTCCGCGAGCACGCCAATCTCCGCGCCGCGCTGCGCTGGGCGCTGGCTGTTCAGGACGCGGAGACTGCCCTGCGCCTGTGCGGCAGCCTTGGGCAGTTCTGGACCCTCCGCGGCCACACTCACGAAGCGCGGGCGAGGGTTGAGCAAGCGCTTCGGCTGCCTGGCGCCGAGCAGCGCACGCGTCGCCGTGCGCGAGCGCTCCAGGCGGCCGGCGCGGCGGCGTGGCGGGACCAGGATTTCGACGCCGCCCGCGCCACGCTCGAGGAGAGCGTGGCGATCGCCCGGGAGCTGGGTGAGCAGCAAACGCTCGCCTTTGCGCTTGGCCTGCTCGGCATCGCCGTCTGGAGCGCGGGCGACCTTGACGCCGCCGCGACGATCGCCAGAGAGAGCCTGTCGCTGCTCGACCAGCTTGGCGACCGCTGGTCGACCTCCATCTCGTACGCCGTGGTGGCGCGTGCCGCGCTGGAGCGGGGCGACTCACAGGGCGCACGAGAGCTCCTGCTCACCAGTCTGAAGATTCGTCGCGACGTCGGCGACCGCTGGGGCGAGGCGCAGGTCTTGAACAGCCTGGGCGACGTGGCGAGAGCAGAAGCGGACTTCCCCTGTGCCAGCAGCCACTACGAGCAGAGCCTGGCGGTCTTCCGGGAGCTTGCCATTGGCTGGGGGGCCGCGAGCGCCCTGCACAACCTGGGCTATGTGGCGCACGAGATGGGAGACCAGCACCGGGCCGTCGAGTTGTTCCAGGAGAGCCTCGTGGCGTTCCAGGACGTCGGCGACCGGCGGGGCATCGCGGAGTGTCTCATTGGACTGGCCGGCGTCCTGCTGCACGAGGACCCGGAGCGGGCCGCGCGGCTGTTCGCCGCTGCCGATCGTCTCCTGGCGGAGGTCGGCGCTGGCGTATCGGCCACGAACCGCCGCGACTACGAGCGGCACCTGGCGGCCGTCAAGGAGCAGCTTGGCGAACCGGCGTTCGGCACCGCCTGGACAGCCGGCCATCGCCTGACGCGCGAGGAGGCGGTGCGACTGGGGACGTCGACCCCGCGGCCGGAGCCGCATGGTGTATCCTGACTGGCCAGCAGCCGGCGCCGCGCGGCGCCGGCACATCCCACCACGGAGGCTATCGATGCCGTTCTACAAGCTGAGCGAGCTGCCCAAGGAGTGGCTGAACCCCTCCAAGTCCACCGGAAAGGGTCCGAACGTGACCGGCGCGTCGATCGAGGTCGGTGAGCGGGTCTACGCGGCCGGGACGGGCGCGAACCCGCACACCCACCCGAACGAGCAGATCTGTATCGTGCTGGGCGGGCGGGCGCGCATCCGGATCCTGGACGAGGAGATGGAGGTCGGCCCGGGCGACGCCTGGCTGGTCCCGGCGAGCGTCGAGCACGAGGTGAAGGTGATCGACGAGCTGCACATCTTCAGTTGCAAGAACATCGTGGACGGGCAGGGCCACAAGAACGAGTGATCCGAACGAGCAGAGCGCGCTGATCCCTCCGCCAGTCCGCGCTGCCGGTCAGAGGGCGGTTTTGGAAAGCAGCTACATCACGGCGCGGGCGGGGTTGCCGATCTCGTCCAGTCGGCCATCCTCGGTCATGATCTGGACGAAGGTGGCCAGGGCGTGCAGCATGGGCGGCATGCCGAAGTGCAGGCAGCTCTGGAGGACCACCTCCAGCACTTCGCGGGCCGTGGCGCCCTGGCGCATGGCGCCCCGCATGTGGGCGCGCGCCTGGTGTGCGTCTCCCATGGCGACGCAATCGCCGACCATGCAGAGCAGGCGCGTCTTGTCGTCGATCTGCCAGCGGCTGTACATGCCGCGATAGCAGAAGTCCAGCCAGAGGCCCGCGAACTCGGAGTCGAGCGTGTCGAGGTACTCCAGCACGTTCAGGTGGTGCTGGGGCCGCATCTTGAGCCCGGTGCTGATGCCGCGCCAGTCGTGCTTCGCCAGCAGCTCCTCACGGCGCGGGTCGTTCAGGTCGTCCGCGTGCCAGAGCTTCATCTCGTCTTCGAGCGAGCGCGTGCTGTCATGGCCGTCCCGCGGCAGCTGGGAGGCGCGCAGCTCGTCTGTCAGACCAAGCTCCTTCGCCAGGCGCTCGAACACTTCGAGGGCCGGGTCCACCACGTTGTTGCCGCCGTAGACGGCGCACTGCAGCACGATCTCGAGCACTTCACGGGCTGGCACCTTCGCCGCGATCGCGCCGCGGATCGAGTCTTCCAGCGAGCGGGCGTTCCGGACCATCGTGAACTGGCCGATCATCACGAGCAGGCGCGTGCGGTCGTCCAGCACCTTCCGCCGACCGAAGCCTTCGATGGCGAAATCCAGCCAGAGCTGGGTGAAGTGCTGATCCAGAGCATCGCGCTGCGCCAGCCGCTGCTCGAACGTCGTCGGCTGTACGCGCTGTCCCGCCTCAAAGACCTCTGCGCCGTACTTGTCGCGGAGCTCGCCATCCGTCATCGGGTCCTCCAGCATGGAACTCACCGCGGAAGTGTCGGGCCGGCCGGCCAGCCTGTCAAGCGGGCGGCCAGCTCGTCCGTGGCAGCCTACTTTGCTGGCGTGACGAGGACGTTGTCAAAGCGCACCTCGGACGGCTGGTCCCAGCTGACGACGCCGAGGGCGATGTCCCCACGCTTGTAGGTACCATCACGGGCGCTGATGAGCTGCTGCCCGTTGATCGCCACCGTCAGTTGATCGCCAACGGCCCGGATGGTCACGTGGTTCGGCTGACTGCCGGTCTTGATGGCGGGCGAGTCGGCCCACTTGGACAGGTTGGTCAGCTTGCCCTCCACGAACTTGCTGAGCGAGACGGCACCCGCGCCGCCCTCGTTCACCGTGTCCACGTACAGCTCATAGGTGTTGCTGTCATCGGCGTAGCGGAACAAGACGGTGAACCCGCCGTGCTGGGCCGGCAGTCTCGTGACCCGCGCATCCAGGTCGAGCTGGAAGTCCAGCAGGTCCGCCCCTGCTGGCTCGTCGCCCTCATAGGTCTGGTCGTTCGTCGCGTCGTGGTGCAGTCTCACGACGTACTCGCCGTCGTAGTAGCCCACCTCGTACGCCTCGAGATTACGCGATTCGGAGGTGAAGTGCGCGTTCACCGAGTTGAAGTTGTCCGCGAAGTAGACGTTGGCGTTCGCGGCCGGTCCGCCGCTCGGATCGCTCATGCCGAGGGTGAGCTTGTACGGCTTCTCGTCGCTCGCGCCCCCTTGCAGCGAGTAGACCACGACGATGTAGGTGCCGGGGTCCAGGTCGACGTCGATCGCCTCCGGGAACGTCCCGCTGTTGTGGCTTGTGGCGAGCGACGTCCCATCGGGGGCCGCCTGGACCTCGAGCTCGTAGTCCGCGGGCAGCTCGGTCAGATCGAGATGGACCCAGGTCCTGGCGCCGGTCACCTCGAACTTGTAGCGGTCGATGTCGAACGGATTGGAGATGAAGCCAATGGCCGGCGCGCCTGTTCCCAGGCTGCAGGCAGCCTCGTTCTCGTCGTTCGGCTCCGGGCAGGGGTCGCTGCTGCGCGCGGCGGGAGCGAAGGCGGGCGGTGTGACGGTCACCAGCAGCTCGTACGGCGCGGGATTGGGCTCGCCGCCCTGGCGACCCACCTTGACGAAGTACGTGCCCGGGTCGACGCGGCCGATCAGCGTGCTCGTGCTGTCGGAGTGGCTCATCTCCGTGCCGTCGGCCTTGTACATGCCGAAGACGAAGTCTCCCGGCACGTCCCCGAGCGCAACGGTCACGCGCGAATCGCCCTCCGGCACGTCGAACCGGTAGGCGTCCACGTCGTCGGCGCTCGCAAGGTTCGCGAAGGCCAGGGTGCCTGGCGTCACCGGGCATGCCCGCTCAAAGCCGTCGTTCGGATCCGGGCAGGGGTCGCCCGCCAGACCGGGCCGGTCGTTTGTCGGCTGGGCCGCGATCGACAGGGCGTACGCGCGGTTCGGGCTGAAGCCGCCGTGCGAGGAGTTGACGAAGACGAAGTACGTCCCACGAAAGAGCGATAGGTTGATCGCATCGGGCTGATTGCCTTGCTTGACCGACTCCCCCATGTACGCGGCATTGCCGGTGAACATGTGGAGGTCGTAGTCCTCGGGCAGGTTCGTCAGCAGGATCTCCACCTGCGCCAGCGGAACGGCAACCTCGAACTTGTAGGCATCCACGTCGCCAGCGTCAGAGATGAAGCCCTGGACGATCGGCGCGGCCGGCCCGATGAAACAGGCGTTGTTGAAGCCGTTGTTCGGCTCCGGGCAAGGGTCGGCCTGAGCCAGCGCCGGCGTGGCGCGCACCGGGAAGCCCAGCGACAGCAGAGTGGAGACGACGAGCAGCGCGCTCAGTGGTCCGTGGGCCAGCAGCTTCTTCATCACACCTCTCTCACAGCGTCAGCAGGTCGTCGCGGCCGGGGCACCCCGCGCCCACCCGCCGTGCCTGACCACGACGCTCCAGATCCCGACGGCGTCGTCCTATCGGAGCGGGGTCCAGTCACAGCTAGACCCGATGGTAGCGCACAGAGAGCCCCCCTCGGCGCCGTTGCCGAGGGGGGCTGGGAGAGAAGGTGTGGAGGTTCAGGTTAGCTGATGTGCATCCGCCGCAGGCGCGCCACCCGCTCTGCAATCGGCGGGTGCGTGCTGAACAGGTTCTGCATCAGCGAGCCAGTCCAGGGCTTTACGATGAACAGGTGCGCCGCCGCCGGGTTGACCATCAGCGGGCGCTGCTTGGAGGCGTACTCGAGCTTCTCGAGCGCCGAGGCGAGCGCCTCGGGATCGCCGTGGATGTGGGCGCCCGTCTCGTCGGCGCTGAACTCGCGCGAGCGCGAGACCGCCATCTGAATGATCGCCGCGGCGATCGGCGCCAGGATCGCCATGAGCAGCACGCCGACCAGCCCGAGTGCACCGTTGTCCTCGTCGTCGCGGCTCCTGAAGCCGCCGAACATCATCCCCCACTGGGCCATCTGAGCCAGGAAGGTGATCGCGCCGCCGATGGTGGCCGCCACCGAGCTGATCAGGATGTCGCGGTTCCTCACGTGGGCCAGCTCGTGCGCCAGCACGCCCGCCAGCTCGCGGCGGCTCAACAGCCGCCAGATACCGGTCGTCACGGCGACCACCGCGTGGTCCGGGTCACGCCCGGTCGCGAAGGCGTTGGGAGCATCCGACTCGATGATGGCAACGCGTGGCTTTGGCAGATGGGCATAGGCCGCCAGCTCGTCCACCAGGGCGTGCAGCTCCGGCGCCTCCTCTCGACTGACCTCGCGCGCATTGGCCATCCGCAGCGCGATCGAGTCGGAGAACCAGTACGCCCCCGCGTTCATGAGAATGGCCAGGCCGAACGCCATGACCATGCCGCTCTGACCGCCCAGGAGATCTCCGAAGAGCACCAGCAACCCGGTCAGAGCTGCCAGCAGAACAGCAGTCTTCAGACCGTTTGATCCAATCATGGGTAAGCCTCCGAGCGCCGCGACTGCTCGCGCGGTCCGCGCTCGAGGAGATTGTAGACGCGCGAAGATTAGGCAGAGATTAGACCGTGGTTAGACGGTCGTTAGAGATACTGGCGGAACCAGGCGATCGTCTCGGCGTAGACAACCTGGCTCAGCGCGGGGTTGTTGAACTCGTACGCATCGTAGTGGCCGGCGCCAGGCAGCTTCAGCAGCTTCTTCGGCTCGCCACACCTGGCGAAGCAGGAGAGCTGCTCTTCGGGCGGCACGAGCGCGTCGCGCTCGGCGTAGATCATCAACACCGGGCGCGGGCTGATCTTGTCGACGAACCACTCTGGTCGGAAGCGGAACGTCGCCTCCGCGCTCTCCAAGTCGCGCTCCAACTGGACGTTCTCGCCGCTCGGGGCGTGGTCGCTCCGCCTGACCGAGGTCGGCTCCGGGGGGAGGATCTCTGTTCGTTGGACCATCGTCGGCTGGCCGGTCCGCACCCGCCGGCGAGCGTCCTCCATGACGCGGTCCTTGAAGGCGTGCCACTCCCACGGTCGGCGGACCAGGCGCAGCCAGCGCTCACCGTGCGTCACCGCCACGCTCGTGGCTAGCGCCTTCACGCGGTCGTCGTGCGCCGCGACCCAGATGCCGTTCGCACCGCCAAAGCTCGTGCCGAAGACGCCAAGCCGCTCGGCGTCGACACCCGGCACGGTCTGCATGAAGCTCAGGGCATCGTAGGCGTTCTGGACCTGCTCCAGCGGTCGGAGCCGGCCGTGCTGTCCCTCGCTGTCGTCGTAGCCGCGGTAGTCGAAGACGAGGACGAACCAGCCCTCCCGTCGGAGACGCTCGGCGATGTGCCGCGTGTCGGCCAGCGAGCTGCCGCCGTAGCCGCCCAGCGCCAGGATCGCTGGCCGAGGCGCATCGCCCTCTCGCCAGTCGTCCGGCGCAAAGAGGTGCCCGGCGATCCGAAGGCCATCGCTGTAGAAGAACACGTCCGACGCCGGCATGCGCTCACCTCACACCGTGGGAGTCTGGAAAGCACCGTCGCGGGATTGTAGCCCGCACCCGAATGCCCTGCTCAGCTCCGGCATGGCATCGGGATCGCCACCGGTCTTCAGTCCGCTGGGCTCCTCCGTGGGCGACATGCTCCACGCCGGCCGGCATGGCATCGGGATCGCCACCGGTCTTCAGTCCCCACTGCGATATGACGCTTCGTCTCGGCCCGTCACCCCACCCGAGCCAAGCGCCGGATACAGCTCGAGGGCAGCGCTACCACGTCGCGCTCGCGCGCGGCGGTGCACTGCTCCTTGGCGTAGTCCAGCGCCTCTCCCGCTCTGGTGCTGTGGACGACCACGACGTCGACGCCGTAGGCGTCCAGGAAGGTCACCAGCTCTGCCATCGAGTCGCTTGCGAAGGCGCGGTCCTGGTCGCGCTGCCGCTCGCGGATCTGCTCGTAGTAGACGCGCTGGTACGGCGCCGCGTGCTCGCTCGAGTACAGGACAGACCGCTCGCCGTAGAGCGGGACCAGGCTGGCCATCGGGTACTGGGCGGCCACCAGGGTGTCCGGGGGCTGCTGCCGGAGGTAGGCGTAGACCCGCGGGTGCTGCACCTCTACGTAGAAGTCCGCCGGCGGTGGATGGTCCGCCACCAGGGCGATCGCGGCGATCAGTCCCAGCGCCTGTGAGGCCGCGGCCGGCCGCGGCAGCCGCCAGGTCAGCGCCTCTGCCAACAGGGCCAGGAACAGGCCGCCGGCCAGCGACCAGACCAGCGGCAGGCTGAACTGCGTCTGGCGCGCCGGCAGGTAGAGCCGGAACAGCAGCAGGTGCGCCAGCCCGAACAGCATGACCGAGCTGAGGAGGAGCTGGAGCACCAGCCCCATGCCGCGCACGTCAGGCCGTGGGGCGCGCCGGAGCCGTCCTAGCAGCATCCAGAGCAGTAGCAGCAGCGTCAGCCCGATCGGGATCGCCATGACCGGTACGCCCGGTAAGCCGGGATGCTCGACGTGGAAGGCCAGCAGCCCGCTCCGACCCTTGAGCCAGAACGTCCACGGGTCAGTGATGAAGAACGCCTGGCGTCCGCCCTGCCGGAACTCGGGCAGCGTCTGAGCCGCCGCGCCGGAGATCGGCCCGCCATAGTCGCGGGTGCGCGCGCTCTGCACGCCGACCAGCAAGAGCGCGAGCGCCAGCCCGATCAGGAGCCCTCGAGTCTCCGACAGCCTGAACGCGCTCAGAGGCGCGCTCCAGAGCACCCGTCGCCGTGGCCAGATGGCGACCAGCCAGCCGAGGCCCAGCACGCCCAGCATGACGGCGCAGGCCGGGGTGTACAGCAGGCCCTGGAGGACCAGGGTTGCAAGCCAGCCGATCGGCCGCTTCACAGCCAGAAAGTAGAGGAACATGGCGAACAGCGGTGTCGCGAACGCCCGCGGCGTCGCCGAGGCAACGTCGTCGTACTGCCAGATGCACCAGGACACCAGGACCGTGCTGAGCCCGGCCGCCAGAGGCCGCCCGGTCAGGTGGCGGGCGAGCAGGTACGTGAAGGCGCCCAGGATCGGCGTCAGGATGAGCGGTACGATCTTGCTGGCGGCGATGGTGTCGAACGCCTGCGCCAGCAGCCACCACAGTCCGATGAAACCCAGCGGGACCTCGCTCTGGTAGTAGTCGGCGATCAGATCGTGCTGGAACAGCTCCGGGTGCACCAGCCGCGCAACCCAGAACAGGTGCTTTCTGGCGTCGTCCTGGACGACCAGGGGATCGCCGAGCGCCTGACGCGAGGCGACGAACGCGAAGAACAGGCCAACGGTGAGGCTGAACACCAGCCAGAGCCGGTCTCCGCCGGTCCACGCCCTCGGCCGAGCGGGCGCTCCCCGGGTGCGCTGGACGGGCAACGTGGCGACCATGAATCGACGCATTCTACGTCCCCTGACGCCCCAGCCACGACGTGGACCGGACTATGAGAAAGTACTTCAGGCGCCGCGTACGGCGTGTTGCCGGTGACTGGCTCGTGGCTCCCCACATCTTCCAGCGCCGCGAGGAGCGGGGCAGCCCGTGGTATGCTGCTATCTCATCTTCGCATCCCCGAGCTGCCTGGAGCTTTCTTGCCCCTCTGCCGACATCGACGCTTCATCATGGCGGTCCTCCTTCTGGCGCTCGTCATGCTGGCGCCCAGGCCCGCCGAGTCGATCCATCCCGAGACGTTCCTCCCGGCCTTCAATCCCGCCTCCGACGACGCTGCCGTGTCCAATCTGCGCGAACAGGCCGACGCGGTCGGCGATCTCAGGTGGCTGCTCCATCAGCAGCCCGCCCCTGCCATGCCGACCAATCGCGCGGCACTGCTGGCCGCGAAGCGAGACGCCATCGCATCTGGCGACGCGGCCGCGGTGGCCCGAGTGAACGCCGTGCTGGCTGGCGAGGCGTTCGCGCGGGCCGCGCGCGTCGTCGATCGCTGGCTCGGGTCCATCGACCCCTCTACCGGACTGCTCACGCGCTCTCCCAGGCCGGAGGACCAGGCGTGGGTCTACGCCGATACCGGCGCCGACCTGTTCGGACACGTCGCGATCGGCACGCGGCTGCTGCGGCCGGACCGGTACCCTCAGATGCTACGGCTGCTGAGCGCGGAGCGTCGGCTCCAGCCGGCTATCCCGGACGACGTTGCGATCCCGAGCGGTCAGCCACTGGGACGCTCACACGCCGAGCGGGTGTTCGGCGTAGCCGAGTATGTCAAGGACGGGCTGCTCCCGCTGATCGAGCAGGTTGGGCCAGACCCCTGGCTCGCCCGCGCGACGCAACTCGTGGACGCCATCCTGGCGGAAGCGGACGTGCCGACCCCGCGCGGGCTCATTCCCGCCGACTCGACCGAGGTCAACGGAGACATGCTCCAGATCCTGGCCCGCCTCTCCTGGGCCAGGGACGATCCGCGCTATCGCGCCGCGGCAGACCGCATCGCGCTGTCCTACCTCGACGTGCTGCCGACGACGAGGTACCTGCCCCCGAATCGCTGGGACTTCATGGAGAACGAGCCGCTGGATCGGCGCCGCTTCCGGCTTTCGGACCACGGCAACGAGATCCTCTCCGGACTGATGGAGTGGCACCTGGGAGCGACGCTGCGCGGCGAGCCGACCGCGCTCGAGGCGCGAGAACCGATCCGGAAAATGCTGGAGCGGCTGCTGGAGAAGGGACGCAACCCGGATGGCCTGTGGTTCCGCGTGCTGGAGATCCCATCCGGCAAGGTTGATGGTGAAGGCCTGACCGACAACTACGGCTATCTGCTGCAGGCGTTCCTGACGGCGGCGGTCGTGGAAGACACGGCACCGGGTGGTGACCCGGCCACGGCTCAGCGGTACCAGGACGCCGCGCTCCAGGCGCTCCAGGCGCTGCCCCGCTATCCCTACTATGACTGGCAGCAGGGTGAGATGGACGGCTACGCGGACGCCATCGAGAGCGCTCTCTACCTGCTGAACGAGGACAGCGTCCAGGCGGCGACCGACTGGGTGGATACGCAGATGGCGGTGCTGTACGGCTTCCAGGCCGCGGATGGCACCGTCCTGGGCGCGTATCTGGACGGGAACTTCATCCGCACAGCCCTGCTCTACGGCCTGGCCCGAACTCAGGGCGCTCACGCGGAACCATGGAAAGAGGGGCTGCTGCTGGGAGCGGGCCGCGACGGCGATTGCCTGGTCCTGGCAGCAAGCAGTCCCACAAACTGGCAAGGCAAGCTTGTCTTTGACACACCGCGCCATCGGCTGAACCTGAACCTTCCAGTGGACTACCCTCGTCTCAACAAGTGGCCGGAGTGGTTCGTCGTGGAGCCCGAGGGCAGCTACCTCGTGGCGGACTCCGCTGGAACGGTAAGCGGCCGGTACGATGGTCCAGCGCTGAGCCGCGGAGTCCAGCTTCGTCTCGCCCCGGACGTCGGGCGGCAGCTCCGCGTCTGCCCTGGCGGCTCGTGAACCCCCGTTCACCGGGAGCGCGATCCCTGAACGCCCGAGCCCACCGCGTTGACGTGATCATCACGAGCGACGGGGAACAGAGGGGAGCCCTGTCGCTCGCATCGTACGATGGGTCCGCCCCACCAGTGCGCCAACCGAAGGCGTAGCTCGTTGTTCTCAACGAGGGAATAATCCGCGCGTCGAGCGCCATCGCTGGGAGCCCCGGTTATCGTCCTTGCTCTGCCCTGGGAGCGCCGTGCGCTCCTCGCGACCCGAACCCGAACCTTGGTTCAGGCCATTCCCCACGCCGACGTCGCAATCGCTTCAGGCCTGGTGGCCATCGCCCTGGCAGCCCGCTGGCCTGAGCTGCTGACCTCGCCCCCGTACCCTTCGGCTGGCGTGCCGATTCTCAAGGCGCTCGCGCTGGCCGAGGGACGCGCGACACCGCTGGTGGACCAGTCGCCGTACCTCGGGCCGCTGTTCATCTATCTGCTGGCGCTCGCCTTCAAGCTGGGCGGGGCCAGCGTCCAGACGGTGCTCCTGGTGCCGTGGCTGATCGGGAGCCTGACGGTCCTGCCCGTCTATCTACTGGGCCGGGAGACCCGCGGACGCCTCGTCGGCGCGCTGGCGGCTGGCCTGCTGGCCACCTCCGGCGCGCACGCGGTCATCGCCAGCCACGTCCCCTGGGTCCATTCGCTGACGCCGCTCTTCGCCGCGTGCACCCTCTGGCTGCTCGCGCGCGCCGTCCGGCGTGGTGACGGCCGATCGCTGGCGCTGGCCGGTCTGGTCGCCGGCGTCAGCCTCCAGACGCACCCCACCGTCGCGCCCCTGCTTGTCGGGGCGGGCCTCGCCGCCGTCCTCCAGTGTCGGACCACCGTGCCGCGTCGCTGGCTGGCGGTCAGCGCGGCGCTTCTGCTCGTTGGCTACCAGCCGCTCCTGGTCAACCATATCCGGACCAGCTTCTCCGTCGTCGGCGATGTCGAGAGCAAGCAGGCCCGCTACCTGGACGCCGACATCGATCGGAACGACGACCCCCACAGCGGCTTCTACCTGAACAACCTCCGCCACCTGGCCATGTCCCTTGGGGAGATGACCAGCGGCAGCATCTCCTCGGACGATTTCTCGCTCGACGACCCCGTGGAGCCGCTGGAGCTGGTGTATCCGCTGCTCGGGATCCTCGGTCTCGTCATCGCCGCGCGGCGCGGGCATCCGCTGCTCCTGCTCGCGGTCCTACCGGCGGTCCTGCTGCCGCCGCTGCTGAACGGAAAGTACAAGCCGATCCTGGACGGGCGCTACCTCATGCCGCTCCTGCCCGTGTTCTTTCTCGGCCTCGCGCTGGCCGGCGACGCCGCGCTCCGGGCGACACGGCAGGTACGACGTCGCCTCGGCCGCGGCCTGACCGTCCTGGTTGCCGTCGCGATGCTTGTCCTGACCCTCCATCCCCTCCGCGCGCTGGCGGCCTTCTACGACAATGCCCGGGACCAGGGCGAGACGAACAGCCTCTCCCTGCGAACGCTCGAGCGCGTTCAGGCCGCGCGATACGGCGGCGAGCCGGTCCTGCTGGACGCGCGTCTGTGGAGCGTGAAGGCAGTTGGCGGCGGCAACGCCGGCGCCACGTTCACCTGGCTCCTCGCCGTCTCCGGCATCCCGACGAGCATCTGGTCGTCAGACGAGGCCAGCGCGCTGGCCGGCCAGCTCGTCATCCTCCAGCGCGACACCGCCGACGAGCTGGACGGCGTGCTGGACCTGTCCAGTCTGGACGGGCGCCGGCAGCGCGGGCGCGACCGCGAGAGCTACCGCGCGTACCGCGTCGGTCCGGCGGACACTCTGGCCGGAGCCCGCTGAGCGTTCAGACCGCGGCGCGCGACAGGGGCTCGACAATCCGGTAAGCTCTGGCCACCACCACGGGCGAGTGAACGCGAACAGGACCGCCAGTCATGCACCAGCCACCGACCGTCTCCCAGTCCGAGCGGGGCAACCGCTTCAGCGATGCCGAGTTTGGCCGGCGCCACGCCGCCGTGCGCGCCATGATGGCCGAGCGGGGACTGGACGTCCTGATCAGCCACGCCACCTCGGCTATGCCGGCCAACCTCCGCTACCTGGCCGGCTGGGGGCCGTACGGCAACGGCCCCGCCTTTCTGCTCTTCCCGGCCAGCGGCGCGCCGCTGCTGCTCGTCGGGATCTTCTCCCACGTCGCCAGCGCCCAGCGCGCGGCCGTCGTCCCGGCCGAGTTCGCCGGCCCTGACTCGGGCGTCACCCTCGCCGAGCGCCTCCAGGACCTGGGCTTGGCCCGCGCCCGGATCGGCCTCGTGGAGGTGGACAGCGCCCGCAACCGCGGCATGCCGTCCGTCATCCTGGACGAGCTAGGCCAGCGCCTGCCCGAGGCGACGTTCGAGTTCGCCACCCAGGCCGTCGAGCTGGTCCGCCGCTTCAAGAGCGACGAGGAGGTCGCCGTGCTGGAGCGGGCCGCCGGCATGGCGGAGCAGGCGCTCGAGGCGATGGTTGCCGCGGCGCGGCCCGGCAACACCGAGTGGGACCTGGCCGCGGCCGTCTACGGCGCGGCGGCCCGCGCCGGCGGCACGGTCGAGGTCGCCCTGCTGGGCTCCACCTCGATGGAGCACCCATCGATGGCCACGCCGCGCACCCAGCCGACCATGCGCCGGCTGGAGCGGGGCGACGTCATCCTCAGCGAGCTGAGCGTCGGCTACCTTGGCTACTCAACCCAGCTCCTGCGGCCAATCACCATCGGCCAGCCGAACGACCTCTACCGCCGCCTGATCGACATCGCGATCGAGGTCTACCGCTCCGTCCAGGCGATCCTGCAGCCCGGAGCGACGGAGAGGGACGTCCAGGCGGCCGCGAAGGCGCTCGCCCAGCCGGGCATCGCCGCCGAGGCGCCGATCGTCCACGGCTGGTCGCAGTGGTCGGAGTTCGGCTTCCACATCACCATGCCCGGCGACGAGGCCCACTGGCCCAGCCGCCCGGTCCGCTTCGACACCGGCATGTCGATGAGCATCGAGCCGAACCCCTGCACCGCCGACTTCCGGGCCGGCGTCTTCATGGGCGACCTGAACGTCATCACTCCCACCGGCGCCCGCACCCTCCACCGCTGGCCGCTGGAGCCGATCGTGGTCTGATCGGTCCAGAAAAACTTCTATCGGCGTCCGCACGCATGAGTGGATAATCCCACCGTAGCAGCGCCAGAATCGTTGCTTCCGAGGTCATTGCTGGCGGTTACCATCCAGTGCAGGGATGCTGGGCTCGGCGAAAGTGTCGCCCTGTACGACGTCTTGTTCCCGACTGCCACGTCGAGCGCCGGCGTGACGGTCGGGTCCGGGTCCTGTGACACGCGAAGCCGGTATGCGGTCGCGTTGGTCGAAGGCTTCCATCTGAAGACTACCTTGCAGCTCTTCAACACGGCCGCATTGGGCGGTCCGACAAGCTCCGGTGACGACGGTCGGCGATGCCCCAGCGAATAGGTTGTTTGCGCCACGGTCGCATTTGACCAACGGTCCTCGTTCCGTCGAGCTTCTACACGCACCAGATGTGTGCCGTCGTCAAAGTCCAGCGTGTGCCAGCGCGGAGCATCGATATCGTTGAAACACGGGACGCCCAGCTCCTTGATGATTCGCCACTTGCCGCGCGTAGACCCATCGGTCGCCATGTTGACACTC
>JADZDV010000233.1 GCA_020850915.1 Chloroflexota bacterium
GGACACCCGCACTCGACCCAGGGCTAGAGGCGGCGGGGGCGAATAGGGTAGTCTAGAGGTGGCGACAACACGCGGATCGAAATCGGCTTCGGAGCAGCGATGGAGACCAAGCAGCCCAGCTTTGCCTGGATGAACGGCGAGATTGTCCCCTGGTCGGAAGCGCGCCTGCCGATCGACACCGGCTGTGTGCTGGGCGGCCTGAACGTTTACGAAGTGATGGGGGCGTTCTGGTCCGAGAGTCAGGGGCGCCTGAACGTATTCGGGCTCGAGCAGCACCTCGACCGACTCGACTATTCGCGCAGGGTGGCCCGCATCGAGCCACCGTTCACACGAGCTGAAATCCGGCAGGGGGCGCTGGAGCTGCTCTCCCGGGAGGAGGCCGGCGACGACATCCTGGTCCGCATCGCCCTGTACGTCGGCGCGGGGCTGAATCTGGGCTATCTGCCAGACGAGGTGGAGCTCGGGGCGTTCATGTTCCCACTGTTCACCGGGTCACGGCACGCACCCCGCCGGGCGCCGTTGAAGGCTGGTATCAGCTCGTGGGACCGCCTCTCCGATCGCGCGGCCCCACCACGGGTCAAGTCGGGCGCAAACTACCAGAATGCGCGTCTGGCGCGGGTTCAGGGGCGCATCAACGGCTACGACGACGTCCTGCTGCTGAACGCGGCCGGCGAAGTGACCGAGTTTCCCCTGTCGAACTTCATGCTCGTCAGACGAGGCGTCCTGGTGACGCCGTGGCGAGAGAGCGGAATCCTGGAAGGCATCACCCGAATGGCCTTGCTGGAGTTGGCGCGTGACGAGCTCGGCCTCGCCGTCGAGGAGCGGCCGGTGCTGCGCTCGGAGCTGTACGCCGCGGACGAGGCGTTCATGACGGGCACCAGCATGGGTGTGCGCGAGATCGCTTCGATTGACGGCTATCCGGTCGGCGACGGCTCGATCGGACCGATCACGAGCCGTCTCGGCGAGGCCTATCAGCGCGTGGCTCGCGGTCTCGACTCGAGTCGCGCCGACCGCTGGAACACACCGGTGCCGCGAGTGACGATCGCGGTGTGAGAGGCGACGAGCGGACGCGGCTCCGTACCTGTTCCATCTGAGTCGGAGTGCGCCGAGCGTCCCGACGTGCTGGTGGAGGAGTCTGGGGGGCTCCAGCCACTGCTGCATGGGTCGCTCGTCGTTCGCGCCATGCTAGCCCGGCGACTGTTGTGACGGCATGGGGCGCGAAATGGAACGATTCGCGCTCAGGCGGCGTCTTCACTCCATCTCGACGATCGGGGCGTCCGATCGAACGGAGGTGGCACTGTGAAAGAAGCCCTCTTGCCTGTCGCAACCGTGGTCCTGTCTCTGGCCTTGCTCGGTTGCTCGTCACCCCAGAGCCGGTCGACTGAATCGGCCGTCCCGACGGCGCCAGCGCAATCGGGTGGTCCGGCTCAGTCCAGACCATCGGTCGCGGCACCGGCGGCGCCAGCCTCAGCGCCAACGCCGGCGCCCACCGCGGTCGGCGGCTCTGCCACGCAGCCGCGCGCCGCGCTCCCGGCCGCCTCGCCCGCGGCGGGACGAGCGGATGCCGCGAAGGCCGCGGCGGCGCCCGCTGTGACGTCAGCGCTCGGCCAGCCAGCTCCCAATCCGACGCCGGCCACGCCGAGAGAGATGATGACTCAGCTCCCAACGCCTCGGGACCTGGGTCGGATGATCGTGTACACCACCGATCTCACCATCCTGGTGCGCGACGTCGCGGGCGCGCCGACCGAGATGGCCAACGTCGCGACCGCCAATGGTGGCTACGTCGCCAGCGTCGAGACGCGTGATGACGCTGGCCTGTCGACGGTCGTCGTGCGACTGAAGATCCCGCCGCCGAGCTATGAAGCAGTGATGCGCGGTCTTCGAGGGCTCGCCGTCGAAGTCCGGGCCGAGAAGGCGACCACCCAGGATGTGACAGAGGAGTTCAACGACGGCCAGGCGCAGATCGCCTCCCTTGAGGCTACCTATGCCCAGCTCCTGGAGTTGACAAAGCGTGCCGCCTCCGTGGAGGAGCTGCTCAAGGTGCAGCAGCAGGCAGCTCAGGTGAAGCTCCAGATCGACCGCCTTAAGGGACGAGCCACGGTGCTCCAGCGTCTCAGCGACTTCGCTACGGTGACCGTGACCGCCCAGGACGCGGAAGTGGCCATCCGACGCGACTACGTGGCGACTCGCGCCGCGCTTCGCAAGGCGGAGTCCAGCCTGGCGATGCTCCAGACGCAGCTCACTCGGGCCCGGACCAAGGAAGAGGAAGACGCTATCCGTGACAGGCTGGGCGAGGCTCAACTCGAGATCGCGCGCCAGCAGGACCGTGTCGCCGTGCTTGAAGCCAGGGCGAGCCAGCTCTCGCTGGGCCTGCCGGTCGCGGAGCCTACTCAGACCACGCGCACTGACAGTTCGCTCCAGGACGACTATCTCAAGGTGCGGGCCGCGTTGCGTCGTGCTCAGGAAGAGCAGGCCTCGCTGATGAAGGCGCTCAACAGCGGCAAGACTGATGCCGATCCCGACCGCTTGCGCAACGCGATCCTGGAGGTCACGCGCCTGACCACTCAGCGCTCGACGCTCGAAGAGCGGGCCAAGCAGCTCAACATCGTGCTGCCTACCATCACGCCAGAACAGGAGGCGGCGTTGGCAGGCCTGGCCCTTCCGACCCGGTCGACAACCGGGTGGAACATCCCGGCTTCATTCCGCGCAGCGTGGGACGCGTCGCTGACCTTTCTCTCGACCATCGCGAGCGGCGTCGTCTTCCTCTGGTGGACGTTGCCAATCCTGGCAATCCTGCTGTACCGCTTCCGTGGACGACGGCCGCGACGTGTCTCCGCGGCGGCGAACGGCTCACCGGATGCCGAGGTGACGCGGGATCCTGAGGCGTAAGGCCGCGCGCGGCTTCCTGGCCCGCGACGCTCGTCACGTCCGGGCACGGGATTGCTCGGCTGACGTTCTGCATTGATAGCGAGGTGCCGTGCCAGCCCCGAGTCTGGCGCGGCCCCACCGGCCGCGAGCACGCATCTCGCACAGAGCGATAGAGCAGCAGCGAAGAGGAGATACTGACCCGTGGAGCGTCGCGACGGCGAGCGCCAATCAGGCACTGCCGGCCCAGCCACCAGCGGCCCGGCCCGGCAGAGACCGAATCCTTCACATTACGAGCCGTTCGGAACGTACCGGGGATCGAAACGATCTGCTCGGCTCCACCTGCTCTGGTGGCAGCGGTTGACCTCCGGCGCGGAAGATGCTGGGCGCGCGGCGGCGGACCTGACGCGGCGTCTCGCAACGGCAGACTTGCGCCAGCGCGCTATCGCCGATCGGTACGCGGAGCTGCACGTCGACCCGTCACCCGCGGATCGCCCGGTCCGCCCTGCCGAGTCGAGCGCGCTCCTGATCTCCCATCGCGAGACGCTCGTGGCGGCAGAGCAGCTCGACGACGTATTCCGTGACGAGCGGCAGCAGAACCCGCGGCTCGGTCAGGCGTTCGTCGAGACGGCTCGTCTGATGGTCGCGGCGCTCTCGGCCCGTGACCCGTATACCGGCGGACACAGCTCGCGCGTCGCGGGGGCCGCGTGCGCGCTGGCCCGCGAGCTCGACTGGGGCCAGCGCGAGATCGACGACCTGGAAGTTGGGGCTCTCCTGCACGACGCTGGGAAGATCGGCGTCTCGGATGCCATCCTCCGCAAGCGGGGCCCGCTGGACGAGGAAGAGTGGCGCGAGATGCGCCGTCACCCAGAGATCGGCGCTGGACTGCTCTCGCGCACCGTAACGCTGCGCCCAGCGCATCCAACGGCCTTACACCATCACGAGCGGTTGGATGGCGCCGGCTATCCCAGAGGACTTCGCGGTGACGAGATCCCGCTGGCGGCGCGCGTCGTCGCGATCGCCGACGCATTCGACGCGATGGTCAGCACGCGGTCCTACCGCACAGCCTTGCCACTCGAGTTCGCGCTGGCCGAACTCGAGCAGCATGCCGGCAGCCAGTTTGATCCCGCCATCGTCCCGGCCTTCGTCGCCTCCGTCCGGGCCGGCAGAATCACCTGCTAGCGACCGCCAAGCTGATCGACGACAGCGAGCAGCGTCTGCTCAACGTGCTGAAGACGGGACCGGACCGCCTGCTAGCGCCGGTCACTATGATCGGCCGCCCGCGTACAATACAGCAGAGGCGGCGCTATTCGGACGGGGCGCCATGCTGTCCGACGCCGTCGAAGAGCACGGAGCGGAGGCTTCAGCATGGCCGGTCAGTCGGTGAGTTACCCGGTGAATGGCGTGTCGTCGAACGGCTACCTGGCGCTCCCCCAGAGCGGTCGCGGGTCTGGCCTGCTGGTCATCCAGGAGTGGTGGGGCCTGAACGATCAGATCCGAGAGACGGCGGATCGTTTCGCAGCGGAAGGCTTCGTCGCGCTGGTGCCCGACCTCTATCACGGCCGGGTCGTGGACGAGCCGGATGAGGCGGGCAAGCTCATGATGGCGCTCGACATCGAGCGAGCGGCCAAGGACCTACGCGGCGCGGCCCAGTTCCTGTCCTCCCAGGACGCGGTCTCTGGCGCGCGTCTCGGCGTCATCGGCTTCTGTATGGGCGGCCAGCTTGCGCTTTACACAGGGGCGCTCGCCCCGGACCTCATCGGCGTGGTGGTCGACATGTACGGCATTCACCCGAACGTCAAGCCAGACTTCTCTCGTCTGAAGGCCCCGGTCCTGGGGCTCTTTGGCGGCCAGGACGGCTTCGTTCCCGCGGAGGCGATCGCGGGACTGGACGAGGCGTTGATCGGCGCCGGCGTTCAGCACGACTTTCACACGTACCCGGCGGCTGGACACGCGTTCATGAACGACCGTCACGAGACGTACGACCCCGTCGCAACAGAGGACGCCTGGGGCCGAATTCTACCGTTCTTCCGACAGCACCTGAGCTGACCGGTCGGCACCAGGCGGGAATCTCTCGCGGAAGACCCCCCGTGGGAACGTCCCCCGAACGCGAGTCCCCCCGACCTCTCCCCAGCGAAGGGAGGTCGGCTGGGGCAGAGGTGACAGAGCGACGACCGTCCACCCGGCGGATCCTCTGTCGGCGCCGCGTTAGAACGTCCGCCCGAGCGCCTGGTCCCACGGCTGGGGAGCGGCAACGCGGACGATCTCCTCTTCGCGATCGCGCACGTAAAGATAGAGCTGCGCGAAGAACTCGAGCTCCGGCAGGGGATACAGGGGGTTGATGCACAGATAGGGATACGGCCAGGGAGGAACCACCTCCGGCGCGTGCAGCACCTCGATGCGCCGTCCAACACGAAGCCGGTAGGTCAGGCCCGGCATGTGCCGAGACGGCACATCCAGGTAACCGTGTCGAACCAGCCTCGCCCAGGCATCCTCGCCGAGCGTCGTCCGGGCCACCTCGACGGCCCGCTCACGTGCCAGACGGTAGTCGGCCCGCGTGAAGTCGGGGCCGGCCGAACGACGCGGCAGGAAGTCCCAGCTTGTAAGCCACGGTCGCTCCAGCTCGGGGCTGGCCCCAACCGTTGACGCTGGCTCACCAGCCCAGATGCGCTTGAGCCACCCACACAGCCTGGACATTCGCGCCGATCAGCCGCCAGCGATCGGCGCGATGACCTGGTACTCCTCCACATTCGGATCGAACGGACGATCGTCCAGGACGTGGTGGCCGCCCTCTTTGCGCGATACCACGCAGCCCCGGTCGCGCGCTTCCCGAACGATCCGCTCGGCCTCAGCGATCTGTCGGCGAGCCTCCTCGGTGTCGGTGGTCTCCCACTCAAGTACCTGGTGTCCGCGACGATTGGCGATGATGAGCCTGTGCATGGGAGCCTCCGGGGGTATTGCGCCCGCTCAGGGTCGCGGGAGGGCGCAATCCCATCCTACCGCTCGACGCGTGCGCTGGCAAGCCCCGCCGGTCAGGTGTGACAGGCCCGGTCAGTACAGCCCGGTGCGGATCCCCTCCTCCACCTGGCGTGCAATCTCCTCGGGGGTAACGTCCGGGAGCTGGGCATGGTCGTGGAGCACCTGGGCGAACGACGGCACATCCGGCGTCTTGCCCTCACGAGCCAGCTCCCAAATGCTGGACCGAATCGCGCACTTCGGGCAGTGAGTGAAGGCGGTCTTCATCTCCACCGCGATCGCGAGGAGCGGTCGCTTGCCCTGGACTTCGAACTGCTGGAGCAGCCCCTCGTCTCGCACGATGCTCGCCCGGCCGTTCACACGCAGGGTGTACTGGACGTTGGGGATCAGGAACAGCAGGCCGACGTGAGGGTTCTCCACGATGTTTCGCAGGCCGTCCATGCGGCGGTTGCCAGGTCGGTCGGGAATGACGAGCGTGCGGTCATCCAGCACCTTCACGAAGCCGGGCGCGTCGCCTTTCGGCGACACGGTGCACTCTCCGGCAGCATTCGCCGTCGCGATGAGCACGAACGGAGACTGCGAGATGAGCTGCCGACAGTGGGCGTCCAGGTACGGGATCTCCTTCTCCCGGGCTCGATCGTGCGGGAAGCCCACCAGAGCGCGCAGCTCCTCGACTGAAGTGACCACGTTCCTGAACCCGGTGTGAACGGCCATCTGTTGCTCCTCTCCTTCTAGCGCTCCAAGGCGCTCACCGCGGAGCGCTACGCCGGTCCTGTCAGCAGTGGCGCAGCGGTGCGTGGTTGTGATCATAGACGATGGGCGCAAACGCGGGCAACGGCGGAGCCTATCTGGACACGATGAAGGGCGACAGGTCTTCCGGCCGCCCTTCCACAGCGCTGGTACATCGTCCCGAAGGTTCAGTCTTTCGACGCGTCCTCCTTTGACCGGCGCCGCGGTGGTCGCTTGCCGTTTTCGCCGTCGGGGTCGGCGTTGAGCAGCTCGACCGCGGCCACCTTGTCCCCTGCCTTCAGGTTCATCAGCGTCACGCCCTGGCTGGCGCGGTGCTGCAGTGAGATGCTGCTCAAGTCCGTGCGGATGACGATGCCGCTGGCGGAGATCATCATCAGCTCCTCGTCGCCCCTGGCAACCCGGACGTTCGCCACCGGACCTGTCTTCGGCGTGATGCTGAGCACCTTGACGCCGGATACCGGCCGGCCGTGAGTTGGGAACTCGCTGATCTTGACGCGCTTGCCAAAGCCGTGGGTCGTCACGATGAGCAGCTCGCCCTTCGGGTTCACGACATCCATCGCCGCGAGTCGGTCTACCGGATCGAGCTTGATGCCCCGCACGCCGCCGGACTGCCGCGAGGCCGCCCGCAGGTGCTTGTCCACCTCGAACCGACCGGCCTGACCCTGCTCGGTCACCAGGATCACCTCCTGGGCGCCCGGGCAGTGCTTCACTGAGATCAGCTCGTCGCCGGCCTCGAGGTCCATCGCGATCAGACCGTTGCGACGCACCGTCGAGAAGTTCGCGAGCGATGTCTTCTTGATCTCGCCCCGCCGGGTGGCCAGCAGGAGGTACTTGTTGTTCTCAAAATCGGGCGCGGCGAGAATGGCCGTCACGATCTCCTTCGGGTCGAGCTGGATCAGGTTGATCAGCGGCAAGCCCTTGGCTGTACGGTCGTACTCTGGGATCTCGTACGCTTTGAGCTGGAAGACGCGGCCGCGGTCCGTGAAGAACAGCAGATTGTCGCGGCTTCGCGCCGCGACCATGTGGCGCAACGCGTCGTCCTCTCGCAGCACCTGGCCACGGATGCCCTTGCCTCCCCGCACCTGCGGACGGTAGGTCGAGCTGGGCAATCGCTTGACGTAACCGCGGCCGCTGATGGTGACCAGCACCTCGACGTCGGGAATCAGGTCTTCGTCCTGGATCTCGCCAGACACCTCGAGCGCAACGTGCGTGCGGCGGGCGTCGCCGTACTTCCTTTTCAGCTCACCAAGCTCATCTCGGATGAGCGCGAGGATCTTGTCCGGGTGCGCCAGCAGATCTTCGAGGTAGGCGATCGTCTCGAGAGTCTGCTTCAGCTCGTCGAGGATCTGTTGTCGTTCGAGCGCTGCCAGGCGGCGGAGCTGCATGTCGAGGATCGCCCGCGCCTGGATGTCGCTCAGTGTGAAGCGCTCCTGAAGCTGGGAGTGCGCGACTTCGGCGGAGGGAGCCTCGCGGATCGTTCGGATGACCGCGTCGAGGTTGTCCAGCGCAATCTTCAGGCCCTCTAAGATGTGGGCTCTTGCGCGCGCCTTCTCGAGGTCGAAGCGGGTCCGCCGGGTGATGACTTCCTGGCGGTAGTCCAGGAAACTCTGGAGCATCCTCTTCAGGGTCAAGACGCGCGGCTCGCCGTCCACCAGCGCCAGCATGTTGATGCCAAACGCCTGCTGAAGCGCGGTGTGCTTGTAAAGCTGGTTCAGCACGGTGCGCGGATGGGCCTCACGCTTGACATCGATCACCAGCCGGATACCCTGGCGATCCGACTCGTCCACCATACCGGCGATGCCGTCGAGCTTCTTGTCGCGCACCAGCTCCGCGATCCGCTCCTGGAGCGTCGACTTGTTCACCTGGTATGGCAGCTCGGTGATGACGATCTGGAA
>JADZDV010000234.1 GCA_020850915.1 Chloroflexota bacterium
GTGACGAGCACACCCGCGTGCGCCTCGTCACCGGCGACCAGCCCCGCGACGGACGCGGGAACCATGCCCCAGAGGTCGATGAACGGCTCGAGCTGCTTGCCCAGCGACAACTCGTAGCCGAACATGAACAGATTGGCCAGCAACAGCACGTAAGTGACCGCTGGCCAGCGGCGTGCTCGGGACGTCTCGGCGATCGGAAGCATGCCTGACAGTCTCAACCGTTTGCTCGGGTGGACACACCGCGCGGCCAGCGCCCAGAGAACCTCGAGGGCGGCACCGGCCGCGGCGGCCGAAGGATACCACAGGCGGCGGGTCATCGCCCGCCGCCTGTGCGCTGGTTTCGACCTCGCGCGAGCGCCTACGCTGCCGTTACTGCCGACGCCTGGCGACTGAACTCCAGGGACCCATCGCGGGCGTCCAGCAAGACGCGGTCGCCGTCGTGGAAATCGCCCTGGAGGAGCTTCATCGCCAGCGGCTGGACAATCTCCCTCTGGATCGCTCGCTTCAGCGGGCGCGCTCCGTAGATTGGGTCGAAGCCCTCCGCCGCGAGCCGTTCGCGAGCCGTCGGTGTGAGCGTTAGCTCAATGTGTCGCTCGGCCAGCCGCTTGCGGAGCCCGCGCAGTTGGATCTCAACGATCTCTCCAATCTCCTCGATGCCCAGTGGGCGGAAGATCACCAGCTCGTCGATTCGATTCAGGAGCTCTGGTCTGAAGTGTGCCCGGACCGCCTCCATCACCCGATCGCGGATCTGCTCCCACCTCAGACCCTGCTCGGTAATCCACTGGCTGCCCAGGTTGCTGGTCAGGATCACGATCACGTTTCGGAAATCCACCGTGCGGCCCTGGGCATCGGTCAGGCGGCCATCGTCCAGGAGCTGGAGCAGCACATTCAGCACCTCCGGATGGGCCTTCTCAACTTCGTCGAAGAGAACCACCGCGTAGGGCCGCCGACGCACGGCTTCCGTGAGCTGCCCGGCCTCGTCATAGCCGACGTAGCCTGGCGGCGCACCGATGAGCCGCGAGACGGTGTGCTTCTCCTGGTACTCGCTCATGTCGATGCGCACCAGCGCCTGCTCGTCGTCGAACAGGAACTCGGCCAGAGCCCGGGCCGTCTCGGTCTTGCCGACGCCGGTCGGACCAAGGAACAGGAAGCTGCCGAGCGGTCGGTTCGGATCCTGGAGCCCAGCCCGAGCCGCGCGAACGGCGTTCGCCACGGCAGCCAGTGCTTCGTCCTGACCGACGACGCGCTCTCGCAGCCGCTCCTCCATCTGGACCAGCTTCTGGATCTCGCCTTCGAGCAGTTTGGAAACCGGGATGCCGGTCCATTTGCTCACCACGTCGGCGACGTCCTGCTCGTCCACTTCCTCCTTCACGAGCGTCCTGCCGTCCTGGCCGCGCTCGCGCAGCTCCTGCTCGGAGGTGGCAAGCTGCTGCTCCATCCGCGCCACTTCGTACTTGAGGCGCGCCGCCCGCTCCCAGTCCGCGCGCAGGCTGGCCTGCTCCAGCTCGGTCCGCGACGCCTCGAGCCGTTCCTGCAACTGGCCCAGGCTGTTGAGCTGATCGAGCTCGCGTTGCCAGCGCGCCTCGAGGGCACTCGCCTGCTCCTTCAGATCGGCGAGCTCACGCTCCAGCCGCTCCAGCCGCTCCCGCGCCGGAGCGTCCTTCTCCTTGCGCAGGCCCTCACGCTCGATCTCGAGCTGCATGATCCGACGCCGGACCTCGTCCAACTCCGCTGGCATGCTCGTCGCCTCCATGCGTAGCTTGGAAGCCGCCTCGTCAACCAGGTCGATCGCCTTGTCGGGCAGGAAGCGGTCCGCGATGTAGCGACTGGAAAGCACGGCCGCCGCAACCAGAGCCGCGTCTTTGATCCGCACCTTGTGGTGCTGCTCGTACCGCTCACGCAGGCCACGCAGGATGCTGATCGTGTCCTCGACACTCGGTTCGCCCACGAAGACGGGCTGAAAGCGCCGCTCGAGCGCGGCATCCTTCTCGATGTGCTTGCGGTATTCATCCAGCGTGGTCGCGCCGATGCAATGCAGCTCTCCCCTCGCCAGCATCGGCTTCAGCATGTTAGAGGCATCCATCGCCCCCTCAGCGGCGCCGGCGCCCACCACCGTGTGCAGCTCGTCGATGAACAGGACGCTCTGGCCAGCGGCATCGGTCACCTCCTTCAGGACCGCCTTCAGCCGCTCTTCAAACTCTCCGCGGTACTTGGCGCCAGCCACCATTGCGCCGAGGTCAAGCGCCACCACGCGCTGGTCCTTCAGCGCGGAGGGGACGTCGCCGCGGACGATCCTCTGCGCGAGCCCCTCGACAATGGCCGTCTTACCGACTCCCGGCTCGCCGATCAGGACCGGATTGTTCTTCGTTCGGCGGCTGAGCACCTGGATCACGCGGCGGACTTCTTCGTCGCGACCGATGACCGGATCGAGCTTGCCCTGTCGCGCGAGGGTAGTGCGGTCGCGACCGTACTTCTCGAGCGACTGATACGTCGTCTCCGGCGTCGCGCTCGTCACGCGCTGCCCACCGCGAACGTCCTGGAGCGCCTGGTACACGCGGTCGCGGGTGACGCCGGCCTCCTTCAGGAGGTTGCCAGCCGCGCCGCGATCGACGGAGTCAACCATCGCCAGCAGCACGTGCTCGGTGGAGACGTAGTCGTCCTTGAGCCTGGCGGCCTCCTGCTCGGCGACCTCGAGCACACGCGCCAGTCGCTGGCTCACGCCGAGCTGGACCGGCCCGTATGCCCTGGGCAGACTGTCGAGCGCGGTGCCCAGCTTCTGGCGCAACGCGCCCGCCTGGACGCCTAGACGGCCAAGGACCGCCGGCACGACGCCGTCACTCTGCTCGAGCAGCGTCGTGAACAGGTGCTCCACGTCAACCTGCGTGTTGTCGGCGCTCTGAGCGAGGCGCTGAGCGTCGACGAGCGCCTCTTGAAGCTTCTCGGTGTATTTCTTTGGGTTCATTGGTCATGCCCCTTTGTGCGTCGCCTTCGGCGCTAGCGGACCCGGTTGTCCTTCTTGCCAGGCGCGCCCTTCAACAGCTCGATCTCCGCCTCTAGCTCGCGAATGCGGTCTGTGAGCTGCATGATGACTTCGACGCCCGCGAGATTGACGCCGAGATCCTCGATCAGCCGTTTGACCTGGCGGACGCGCTGGAGGTCTGCCGGGGAGTAGAGGCGGATATTGCCTCGCGACCGCGAGGGCTGCAGGAGACCTGCTCGTTCGTAGTAGCGCAGTGTTTGAGGATGTACCTCCAGCAAGCGTGCCGCCACGCTGATGACAAAGCAGGCCACATCACCATGCTGTCCTACACTCATGCCGCGGGCCTCCGAAGCGTGGCCAACTCGCCAAACAGCTCCTTTTCTCGCTCGCTGAGGCCGGTTGGGAGCTGGATGTCAACGATCGCGTACAGATCGCCTTTGCCTTCACGTGCTAGCCGCGGCAGCCCCTGACTGCTGAGTCGAAATCGCTGGCCGTTCTGTGTCTCCGGCGGAATGCGGAGCGCCAGCCGCTTGCCGAGCGGCGTTGGCACGTGTACCTCGCCGCCGAGTAGCGCCGTGTAGAGCGGGACGTCGACGTGCACGTCGAGATCGTCGCCGTCCCGCGCAAACCGGGCGTGCGGACGCACCGTCACGACCCGGTACAGGTCGCCTGCCTTCCCGCCGCTCCGTCCCGGCTCACCCTGTCCGGCCATTCGGACGCGGGAGCCGTCGGTGACGCCGGCTGGGATCCTGCATTCGAGCGTCTGGATCGAGCCGTCGGGCCGGGTGACCTGA
>JADZDV010000235.1 GCA_020850915.1 Chloroflexota bacterium
CATCTCGCTAGTGCTGAGCCTGCTCTCGATCGTCCTGCGCCGCTTCTTCTGAGGGGTTGACTGTGGTGTGGTTCTCTATCCGTGCGCGCCTTCGGCTGCGGGGTCTGGTCATGGCCTCCGTGGTCGTCGCGCTGTCTGTGCCGGCCGGCGTGGCTGCGCTGTCCGGCTGCGAGCTCCGACTCGGCTTCCGGGCGCTCCACGACCGGGTTCCGGACGTCATCGGAGAGTGCCTGGAGGACGAATGGCACGACGCCGACAACGGGGACGCTCTTCAGCGGACGACCGGTGGTCTGCTGCTCTGGAGAAAGGCTGACAACCGGACGGCCTTCACCGACGGCGCGACTACCTGGATCAACGGCCCGCTGGGGCTCCAATCTCGGCCGAACGACCAGCGGTTCGCCTGGGAGATGGACGGGGTCCGGACGATCCAGGTGTATTTCTCACGCCATCCCGATTCTGACGCGGACTTCAGCCGGGTGGTGCCGGTTGATCGGACGACAACTGAACGGGACGTCGCCCGCGCCGCGTTCCAGGCGCTCATCGCGGGCCCGACCTCCCCCGAGCGAGCCGCCGGCTACTTTTCCGAGTGGAGCGCCATGCTCCGCGGACCGTCCACGTGCGGCGGGAGCGACTTTTCGCTCACGGTCGAGAACGGTCTGGCCACCGTCAGACTGTGCCGCCCGACCACGAGCGCGGGCATCGGCCAGGACGCGCGGGCCAGCGCGGAGCTGGAGGCCAGCCTCACGCAGTTCCCGTCGATCAAGCGCGTCCGGGTGCTGACAACCGACAGCCACTGCCTGTTCGACATGAGTGGGCTGGATCGCTGCCTGGCGCCGTGATCTGCCGTGCTTCGTGCCGACTCTCGACCCGATCGCTCATACGCCCAGACCCGCGCCCACCAATTTGCCCAGACCGAACGTCACAGCCGCCGCCGCGAGACCGAAGCCCACCTGGCGCATCCCGGAGACGAACGGATGCCGGCCTGTGAACAGCGTGATACCCGCGCCGATCGCGAAGAGCCCGATGGCGCTGAGCAGGGCGCTGAGGCCGACCGCGAGGACGTCGCCGACGAACAGGTACGGCAGGACCGGGGTGATGGCGCCGGTCGCGAACATCAGGAACGATGTCGCCGCCGCGGTCCAGGCCGATCCGCCGAGCCCTTTGGGGTCGATCCCCAGCTCCTCGCGGGCGAGCGTATCGAGCGCCTGTTGAGGGTCGGCGATGAGGCTCTTGGCGAGCGAGCGGGCCTGGTCTTCCGGAATCCCTTTGGCCTGGTAGATGAGGGCCAGCTCCTCTTCCTCTTCCTCCGGCACTGTCTCGAGCTCAGAGCGCTCGATCTCGATCTGGCGCTGGTACAGCTCGCGTGAGCTCTGCACCGAGAGCCACTCGCCGAGCGCCATGGAGATGGCACCGGCCAGAAGGCCGGCCAGGCCGGTCAGGAGGATGGTCGTCTGCTGGAGGTCCGCGCCGGCAACGCCCATCACGAGGCTCAGGTTTGAGACCAGCCCGTCGTTGGCGCCCAGCACGGCGGCCCGCAGAGCGTTGCCGCCGGTTGCGCGGTGGCGCCCCTCGAGTCGTGCCAGCGCCTCTCCGGTCAGACCAGACCGCGAGCTCTGGGAGATGTGGCGGAACACGCGCGCGTGGGAGCGCTCGTCGCTCGGAAGACCTGCCTCAACCGCCTCCGTCTGGCGGTCGTACATCGCGGTATCAGCGGCTTCGCCGCTGAGAATGATGGGCAGGGCGACATTCACGCCGAACCGCCGTGCGATGAAGCTGATCACGCGTGCTCGGAAGGTAGGTCTGAGATCAAGCATGACACCCATCTCGCGCAGCTTCGACCGCCACAGTTCGCCGTGTCGCGCCTCCGCGGCAGCTAGCCGTCGGTACACCTCAGCCAACTGCTCGTTGGACTCGTTCTCGGCCAGAGAGCTGTAGAGCAGCGTGCCGTCGATCTCGCCCTGAAGGTTGGCCCGGTATCGTCGAATCGTCTCCGCGCTGACTCGCTGCACCTGTGGACGCCGCCTCGGATTCACACGGACTTCAGTGGAATAGTACCTGGGTGGCCGTCAGTACGCACTGGCCACGGCCGCGCCGCTGTTGCGCGAAGCGCCCAGATCGATTGCGAGTGAACTGGCCGGTCGGTACAATGACAGGTGAGCGTCATCGGAGCTGCCTCCACGCGCCCCTCGCGCCACCACGGCGTGGCCTCTGCGCGGTGCTTGCTGAGCATCGGTGGTGCCGTCTCTTGTCTTGCGCGGGCTGTAATCCACGATGAGCTGAGCTGCGACCGAGTGGTCCGACGCGACACGCCCGCGAGGCCGCCAGTTGTCACGGGGCGAAGGCGGTCCGAGGGGCACGGTGGCTCCGCGGTCCCGGGGCAGCGCCGGCCAGAGATCCGGCGCCGGAGCCTCTATCGATGTGAGATCGACATCGCGTCGCCTGACATCGCTGGCTTCGCGACACGCGGGAACGGTATCCTCGGCAACACCGGGCTCGACCGCGCAATGGCGGGGCGACTCCTGGCGGCTGACATCGCCGGCGAGCAGTCCGCTGTGCGCGGCGGCGGCGCGGGCGTCTTGGCCGATGGCGCGGGTGACCGTGGCAGGGAGTACATGACCGGTGGCACGGTCGCCCTTCTCGGTGGGACCAGCCGCGATGTCGCCGGCGACTTGTCTAACGGGGTTGCGTACATGCTTGACAGTCAAGGCAGATTTCTGCCGCGGGTGGTTCCGGAGGTGATGGACCTCGAGCGCCTGATACGCTCGGAGGATCTCGGGATCGCCAACGCCCTGGTGCAGGAGCGGTCTTGGCGCACCGGCCGCCCGCGCTCGCGGGATCAGGGGGACACCTGGAACGACCGCGGACCCGGGATCGTGAAGGTGGTACCCAGTTCGACCCCGATGCCGCCAGTGTCTCTGACGCTCTCCAGCGCGCCGCGGCGTTATCCCGAGGCGGCTCGGCGCTGAATGGACGACGCCGCTCGAAATCTCGACAGCGCACGGCAGATCGGCTGGCAGATCCTGGCCGAGGTCCAGGGGCTGTCCGATGAGGAGTGGGAGCGTCCGGCGTGTGGCCAGTGGTCAGTCCGGGAGACGCTAGCGCACCTTGCGCGTTCGAACAGCACCTACGCTGAGTACTTCGACAACGCGCTACAGGGCAGTCTAGATCCACGGGCCGGCGCCGGGTTCATGTCCCCGGATCTGAGTGAGGCAACCCGGAATATCGCCGAGCGCACCAGGGCGTTCGCCGCGACTCTCGACGCGCCGCCCGTCGACCTCTTCAAGCAGACGCACGAGCGATTGCTGGAGACGCTCGAACGCTTCGACGAGGCTGACTGGGAGCGGCCGACCTTCCATTCGAGCGGCATCATGCCGGCCCGGGGCCTGCTCGAGTGGCGTCTGGCCGAGAATGCGCTGCATCGCTGGGACATGCTCGCCGGGTTGGGGCGGCCGGCCGCGATTTCCGAACACGCGTTGTCTGGTTTGCTGAGCTGGCTTGCTCGGTGGCTCAAAGTCGGCTTCCGCGTCGATGCTTCGGCGGGCCGGCACAGCCTGTTCAGCTTCTCGTTTGAGCCGCCGACGCCGAACACCGGGCTCTCGATCCTGGTGGCAGACGGGTCCCTCGGATTCGCTCGGTCCGGCCTGCTAGCGCCGGGCGAGCAGCACGCCCACGGTGTCGCGGAACACGTCCGCGGCCATGAGGTGGATGGCGACAGGATCGTCGCCGCGTACGACTGGCTTGTCGGCGGTCCGACCGGCAGTACCACCAGGCTGTGTGCCGCGCTGGCGCCCGCGGTCTACGAGCTAGTGACAGATGCGGAGACGGCGATCCTGGCACTGGCGGGTCGCTGCTCTTTCGAGGCTGCCGTTGCCGATGGGCGTCTGGTCTGGCAGAGGTCTCCGGAGGGTGCCGGGGAGCTCAGACGGCTGTTCCATTCGCTGTGACGGGCGATCTGACAGGTGTGGCGGTCGTCCGGGCGCACGTTGATATCTGATGGCTGGAGGCGTCGTTCGTGGGCGAGCGCGTAGGGATTGGCTTGCTGGGTCTCGGCGTTGTCGGGACTGGCGTCGCGCGGGCGCTAACCGATAAGGCCGAGGTCATCGGCCGACGGGTGGGGCGACCGATCGAGCTTCGCTCCGTTCTGGTCCGAGACACGGATCGCCCGAGAGAGCTGCCTGGGCTCCGGCTCACCACGAACGCGGCCGACGTGATCGACGACCCGACGGTAGACATCGTGGTCGAGGTCCTTGGCGGCGAGGATCCTGCGCACGAGTACATCCTGCGGGCCTTACGCGCAGGCAAACACGTGGTAACCGCCAACAAGGAAGTCATCGCCAAACACGGTCCGGAGATCGTGGCCGCGGCCGACGCCGCGGGGGTTGACATCGCCTACGAGGCGGCCGTCGGCGGCGGCATCCCGGTGATCGGCCCGTTCAAGCTCGACCTGCTCGCCAACGACATCACCCGCGTCACGGCGATCATCAACGGCACGACGAACTACATCATCACGCGCATGTCCCAGGCCGGGCTGGATTTCGACACGGCATTGCGCGAGGCTCAGCACGCGGGCTATGCCGAGCCCGATCCGCGGAACGACATCGAGGGGGTCGACGCGGCGTACAAGCTGGCCATCCTGGCCTCGCTGGCGTTCCACGCGCGGGTCCACCCTGACGCGGTGTACCGCGCGGGTATCACGGGCCTGTCGCCGGCCGACTTCCGCTACGCCCGCGAGTTGGGCTATTCGATCAAGCTGCTGGCTATCGGCAAGTCCGGACCGAACGGGATCGAGCTTCGGGTCCATCCGGCCATGCTGCCGGCTGGAGCGATGCTCGCCAGCGTGGACGGCGTCTTCAACGCCGTGCAGGTGTACGGCGACCTGGTGGGAACGATTCTCTTCTACGGGCGTGGCGCTGGTGCCGGTCCGACATCCAGCGCGGTCGTCGCGGACATCATCGATCTCGCCGGACGGCTGCCGGCGGAGGGTCGCGTGCGCGGGCCGCAGATCGAGTACGCCGACCGGGCGCTGCTGAGCATGGACCACGTCCGGACCCGCTACTACGTGCGACTGATCGCGGCCGATCAGCCAGGGGTCATCGCGAATGTGGCCAGGGCGTTTGGCGACCACGCCATCAGCCTCTCTTCGGTGATTCAGAAGGAGGAGGTCCAGTCGGAGACGGACGGTCCGCTGGCGGAGATCGTCTTCATGACGCACGAGGCCGCCGAGGCGCCGCTCCAGGAGGCGCTGCGGGAGATTCGGACCCTTTCAACGGTTGCCCGGATCGGAAGTCTGATCCGCGTCGAAGGCTAACGCGCCAGGCGGGCGGTCGCCCCGCGCGGCGGCACCGGCGTGACCGACATGGCGTAGACTCTGAGCAGCTCGGCGATAGACCAGGCCTGCGCCACGCAGCCGCGAGGTGTGTGCGGCGGCTCCGCGTCGAAGATCTCCGAGACGCTGCCCAAACAGGCGGCCGACCACATGTGGTTGAGCAGCGGCTCTAATCTGGACTTCAGGGTCTCGAGCGTCTCCGGTACCAGGCCGTTCACGTTGACCAGCGCGTCGGCGTAGGGTCCGAGTAGCCACGGCCAGACGGTCCCCTGGTGATAGGCGCTGTCCCGCTGCCACTCGTCGCCGCTGCACGTCGGACGATAGGCGGGGTCCGTCGGGTCGAGCGTCCGCAAGCCAAACGGCGTGAGGAGCGACTCGTCGACGGCCCGCAGCACGGCACGCTCCTGGCTCGGCAGGAACGCCCGGTGGGGCAGCGCGAGGGCGATGAGCTGATTTGGCCGTGGGCTGGGGTCCATCGTCCCATCGCGTGTTAGGACGTCGGCCAGGTAGCCGCGCTCCGGCATCCAGAACTTCTGGAGGCCCTTGCGCGCCTGGCTGGCAAGCGCGCGGTAACCAGCCGCGTAACGACCCAGTTCGGTCGCGAACTCCGCCATGACGCAGAGAGCGTTGTACCAGAGCGCCTGAATCTCGATCGGCTTCCCGTCACGAGGCGTCACGACCCAGTCGCCGATCTTGACATCCATCCAGGTGAGCTGCATTCCCGGCTCGCCTGCCCAGAGCAGCCCGTCTTCCGGGTCCATCTGGATGCCGTGGCGTGTTCCGCGCTGGTGCCAGTCCACGACGTCAGACAGCACGCTGAACTGTTCGCGCAGCAGCTCCAGGTCGCTCGTGGCGCGCCAGTAACGATCCAGCGCGTGGAACCACCACAGCGTGGCGTCCGCGGTGTTGTAGACGGCGTCGTGGTCCGAATCCGGGATGTAGTTGGGGATGAGCCCTTGCTGGACGTACCGCGAGAACGTGCGCAGAATGCCGGCCCCGTCTCTCAGTCGGCCGGTCGTCAGCGTCAGCCCCGGGAGTGAGATCATGGCGTCGCGGCCCCACTCCCCGAACCAGTGGTAGCCCGCGATGATGGTCGGACTGCCCGTCGACGCGCGCTGAACGATGAACTGGTCGGCGGCAGCCACCAGCGCCCGTGCCGCCGGGGTGTCAGGCAGGGTGGAGAGTGCAAAATGCTGCTGCTCCCGCTCGGCCCAGCCTGCCACGACCCGCTCGATCGGCTCGAGTGCGAGCTCCGGTTCCGTCGACGCCAGCAGCGTCACCGCGTCGCCCGGCTTGAGCGGGAGCCTCACCGTCCCCGTGCAGTAGACGTCTTCGTCCGCTGGCAGGCCCCGGAGCTCCTCCTCGGGGTAGCGGTAACCCCAGTACCAATCCGCGACGATGGTGTACTCGCCAGGCTGGCTCCAGGAGAGCCACCAGGGAGTCCCTTGCTCGCGGGCTAAGATCCGCAAGCGATTGGATCGCTCGAACTGCTGGCTGAAGTGCCAATCCGGATGGCCCTGCGTCCGGCCGTGGAACGTCCGGTCATTGGCCAGGATCGCCAGCTCCAGACGCCCCTCGACCGGTCCGTCAAGGCGGTAGCCGATGGCCGTGGCGTTGTGACCGCGCACGGCGGCGACCCAACGCGTCAATCTCGCTCCGCCCACATCCAACTGCCAATGGGGCACCGGCCGCTCGTTGAACGCACGGATGTGTTCGAAGCCACGCGGGGCGACGGCTCCCGTCCGCCAGACGTTCGTCGAGAGTTCGTAGCTCCCGTCTGGGATCGTCACTCGCTCCTCGACGTGTGACAGCAGCGTCGTACGACCGTCGGGCGGTCTGAGGGCGGCGATGAGGAGGCCATGGTAACGGCGCGTATTGGCGCCACTGACGGTCCCGCTCGCATAGCCGCCGAGGCCGTTCGTGGTGAGCCATTCGCGCATGTCCATAGGGCCTCCAGGATCGGCGAGTGGACGCCGCTGGTAGCTACAGTGTAGCGACTCCCCGCCCTCCGCGTTTCCTCTGCCGGGACCTGCCACACGAGGCCAGCGGACAGGCTGGTGCCGGCTGTCGGCACCACCCTGATGCCGGTCAGGCTGGTTCCCGGCGCTGACCTCAGCCCCGCCTGTCCGGTGCGCCAGAGACTCGCCGCGTCCTCGGAGGCAGCGTCCGGTACGACGGCCGCCACGTCCCGAAGGAGAGATGCCTCTGGATCAGTTTGGATGGCCGGGATCCTCGTGGCATGAACGAGAGCGGCTGCACGGTCTCCGGCTGAGGGTGGCGAGCCGAGCCTCACCGCGAGATGACCGGGCGCTTTCGGCACGGTCGGGCATGCGCCCCCCTGCCTGGCCCTGGGACTGGGGCGCCGCTCGGTTGAGGTTCCGGTCGCGGTGTGGTCTAATCGACGCGTGGCGCCGGAGCCGCGCCGCCAGCCGAAGGAGATGGTTCGTGGAAGCGCCAGGAGCAGCCGAAGTCTCGAACGTTGAGTGCATCGGCTATCACGACCTGAACGGTCGGCCGGCTTTCAAGCTGGCGATGCAGGTCGTCGCGGATCGCTGGTACCTGTACCTCTCGAGCTTCTGGCACAGCGGGTGGTCCGTGCTGGACGTGACCGATCCGCGCAACCCGGAGCTGGTGAACTTCATCCAAGGACCCGCGAACACGAGCACGTGGCAGGTCCAGGTGGCCGACGGCCTGATGGTCGGCTCTCTCGAACTCAAGAGTCCGGATTGGGGCGGAGACCCGAGTAAGCCGAACGATGAGGGCATCCTGATCTACGACGTCTCGAAGCCTCCCGCCGCCCAACTGCAAGGCCAGTGGAAGAGCAGCGCCACGGGAACGCACCGCAACCACTACGACGGCGGTCGATACGCGCACCTCGCCAGCGGGTCGCCCGGCTTCAAGGGAAACATCTACCGCGTCGTAGACATCTCGGACCCGGGCAGACCGTTCGAGGCTGGCCGCTGGTTCATGGCCGAGCAGTTCGTGGCCGGCGGGCACGATCATCCCCGTCCAACGTTCTCCGTCCACGGTCCGCCGTACGCCGACGGCGACCGCTGTTATGTGCCATACATGGCCGGTGGGATGATGATCCTCGACATCTCGGACCTCGCGACACCACGCCTGATCAGTCGCCTCGACATGGGGCCGGCGCTGGCGAGCCACCTCACGGTCCACACCGTCCTTCCGCTGCGGCGCCGCGGCCTGGCCATCATCAACAGTGAGGCGATCGCGGAAGATTGTGATGAGCCGGTCGGCTACGCCGCGGTGGTGGACATCTCAAACGAGAAGAAGCCGCGAGTCATCTCGCTCTTCCCGGCGCCGGCGCCCGTGCCGGGGCTGCCGTACAAGAACTACAAGGAGAAGCGCGGACGCTACGGTCCCCACAATCAGCACCACTGGCAGAAGCAGGACTGCCTGCTGAACCGAGACGACCTTGTCTTCCTGACCTACTTCAACGCTGGGCTTCGGATCTACGACATCTCGGACCCGTACGTGCCGCGCGAGGTCGCGTTCTACGTGCCGGAGAACCCGACCGAGCGGCGTGGGCTGCTCCCGAGAACGCTGGTCACCCAGACCGAGGACGTGCTGGTGGACGTGCGCGGCAACATGTACATCACCGACAAGAACCACGGCGTCCACATCCTCAGAACGAGCGTGCTCTGAGCGAGCGGTCCCGTCCGGCTCGTGCAGAGGGACGCGAGCCACCGACTCTGCGGCTCGCGTCCGCTTCGCCTCGCCGGCGACTCCTGCTGCCACTGATCGGCCTGCCCGTGGAGGTCGGAGCGTCCGCCGTCGATGAAGAGCCGCTGGCGGGCGAGACCGGCGAACAGACGGCGCGCCGGTTGGCGCTCGCCAAAGCGAGCGCGCTGTGCCCGGGGCGGCCGAACGTCGTCACGATCGGCTCTGACACCGTCGTGGTGTACCGTGGTCGTCAGCTTGGCAAGCCGGCGGATGCCGAAGAGGCGACCCGGATGCTCCGTTTCCTGAGCGGCCGCATGCATCGCGTTGTCACGGCCGTCGCCGTGTCCTCCGACACCGAGATCTCTCTCGGTCACGTTTCGACCCGGGTGCGCATGCGTCTCTACCACGAGAGCGAGATCGAGGCGTACGTCCGGAGCGGTCGGCCGATGGACAAAGCGGGCGCCTATGCCATTCAGGACGAGGACTTCGG
>JADZDV010000236.1 GCA_020850915.1 Chloroflexota bacterium
CGCGGCTCCGCGAGCAATGCGGGGCGGCTCTCTTTTTCGTCCACGGGTGGCACGGACGCTCAGTCCGCCGCTCGGTCTGCCCCGCCGCTGCGCCGCTGGACGTACTCGCTCAGTGTCGTCGATCCCACGCCGCACTGCTCGGTGACGAAGCGGCTGGTCGCGACGATGCGTTGAATGATCAGGTCGGCATCCGCCCGCGTCCTGATGAACGGTCGCCCGCCGACCGCCAGCTCGTTCGAGTGGAACATCATGTTCAGCACGCAGTCCGGATCGCGCCGAACCAGCTCGACGGCCAGCTCCTTCATCTCCTCGGCCTCCGTGTACGTGGGCCGGAACCAGACCGGGCGCACCGGCCGCACCAGGTCCCAGATCATGTTCAGCGGGAACGGCAGGCCGTGCAGCGGGTGGGAGAAGAGACGCAAGTAACGGTGGAGCACCGGGTTGCCAGTAAGCTGCATGCCCCGGTTCAGGACCACAGTGACCGGGACTTCCCAGAAATCTGGACTCTGGACCGGCTTCGGCTCGTGGGTGTGGTGCGCGAAGTTCGGACCATGCTCGATCTCCCAGGAGGTGAACGGCGTCACCGTCGTGTCCGCGGCGTAGCCCTGCTCGCGCAGCAGCCCGAGGTCCTCCGGGCTCAGCTTCCAGCGCCCGGCACGGTAGGAGGTCGGCCTCGGAAAGTGGGCTGAGATCGCAGCGGTGAGATGCCGCAGCTTCTCGGCACGTAGCTCGAACGGCAGTTGGTCCAGGTTGATCTCCCGGGCCGGCTCGGCGCGAAACGGCGGCGTCTCCTCGGGATGGAGGTGGGAGCCAACCTCGCAGTCGAAGTCCCGCTGGAGCCGCTCGATCACGCGCAGCGCGTCCGGGTCGCTGACGACCCGGTAGGTGACCAGACAGGTCAGCCGGACGTCCGGTATCTGCTCCTGGAGCGTCAGCAGCGCCGGTATGTTGCTAAGCGAGGAGGCCGTTGCCATCCGGCGCTTCGGCAGGTCTGGCTCGACGTCGATGGTGAGCAGGAGAGACGCCACAGCTACTCGATATAGCCGAGCTGCTCGAGCCGGTCCCGAATGATCTCCTCTTCCTCAGCGCTCATTCGGTGGTCGACGCCGACGTTCGGGCCATGCTGCCCGTCACTCTCCAGCACTTGCCACTGCTGGCGGAGCTGCGCCACCAGCTCGGGACGGCGGGTCGCGAGGTTTGACAGCTCGCCAGGGTCGCTGCGCAGATCGTACAGCTCGACCGGGATCTCCGGGTTCTCCGGGGCGAAGATCAGCTTGTGTGAGCCGTCGCGGTAGGCAACCAGACGAGCGATCGGGTCCAGCAGCATCGTTCGCATCGCCTCGGTGGCCGCTGGGCGGTCGATCGTCTCCTCACCACGGGCCGCTGGCAGGAGCGATGGCGCCAGACCGGGACGATAGCCGCCGAGGCCTGCCAGGTCCAGGATCGTGGGGGCGATGTCCATGTGGCGGACCTGAGTCGAGATGCGAACGCCGCACGGCACCTGTCCGGGCGCACGCACGATCAGTGGGACCCGGGTCAGATAGTCGTAGCCGCAGAGATGGGCGTGGCCCGCGACGTCCTCACGCGCCGTTGGCGGCGCCGAGTCATCCACATCGTCCGCGGAGGAGGTCTTACCTGTTCCGACGAGAATGAGGCCGCGGGCCGCGGTCAGGATACGCTTCTTCGTCTCGGGAGGCAGGCGTCGCGTGAGGCGATACGACCACTGAAGCCCTGCCTGTACGAGCGGGCTCGGATTGTCGATCGCGCCAGCGATGCCCTCGCCGTGGTCGCCGGTCAGCACCACGACGGTGTTGTCCGGATCGAGCTGCTCGAACAGCTCGCCCAAGAGATGGTCAGTGTACGCCATCGACCGCTGATAGAGGCTCTTGCCGAATGCCGGGCGGTTGAAGCGTCGTGACGCCCGGCGGGGCCAGTGCAGCTCCCAGACGTGCAGGAACAGGAACCAGGGCTCGGGCAGCACCCGCCGGCGCAGGCGAGCGCACAGCTCCTTGCCCCAGCCGCCGCCGAGGTAGTGGTGGCGGTCACGGCGGTGATAGGCACGGAATCCTCGGTTGAGGCCAGTCTCCGGAAAGAGCGGTCCCGTCGTCTCAGCCGCGGTGAAGTAGCCGCCCTCGGTCAACTCCTGGGCGAGCGTGCGCACCTCGGGCTGCAGCTTGTAGCCGAGCAGCGAGCGTATGCCGTGGCGAGCCGGTGGCAGACCGGTGAGCATGGTCGCCACCGATGGCGTGGTGGTCGTCGCGGCGGCTGCGCATGCCGTGAAGACGACCGCGCGGCTTGCAAGGGCGTCCAGAGTGGGCAGCGAGGGATAGCGATGGCGGTCCCAGACCGTATCACCCCGCAGGCAATCGACCATGACGAACAGAATGTTGGGCTGCCGCACCGCTGCTCCTCCCACCTGGGACGTCGAGCTCAGGACAGCGGCGCCAGGCCGTTCGGCGACGGCTGGGCGAGCAGGAGGCCGTACTGCTCGAGGGCGGCGATCACCCGCGCGGCACTCTGTTCGGGCGTCTCCTGATCGGTGTGGATGGTGGCTTCAGGATTGAGCGGCGGCTCATAGGGGTCAGACACGCCCGTGAAGTTCTTGATCTCACCAGCGAACGCCTTGGCGTACAGCCCCTTCACGTCACGGCGCGCGCACTCCTCGATCGGACAGGCGACGTAAACCTCGAGGAAGCGGCCGTCGGCCCCGGCGCGGACCTCGTCCCGGATCTCACGATAGGGCGAGATCGCCGCGGCGATGCTATAGACGCCGTTCCGGCTCAGCAGGTTGCAGACAAAGCCGATGCGGCGGATGTTCTCGTCGCGGTCCTCCTTCGAGAAGCCCAGGCCCTTCGAGAGGTGCGTCCGCACAACGTCGCCGTCCAGCACTTCGACACTCTGGCCGCGGGCGCGCAGCTCGCGCTCCACGAGGTGGGCCACCGTTGTCTTGCCGGCCCCGCTAAGGCCAGTGAACCAGATTGTTGCGCCAGTCAAAGGATCCTCCAGGAGGTCAGGCTCCGCGCGACTCGCCGCGAGGGGCGCCGGGCCAGGCTGTGCTGCTCACGCCGCTCCACCAGCGGACACCACCGAGGCGCCGATGGGCCGACCCTGCATGTCAGGCGGCACGGCAACGCCGAAGCGCCGCAGGATCGTCGGGGCAAGATCGAG
>JADZDV010000237.1 GCA_020850915.1 Chloroflexota bacterium
CTGGCGGAGCTGGCCGTGCTCTCCGGCCTCCGCCTGAAAACTTTGCCGCCTGAACTCGGCTCCCGCGAGGCCGTCTTCGCCCGCTACGGCTTGCCAACCTGACGCCTTATATCAAGACTTCAGCCCACGTTATGGATCGTTGACAGGCGCCCTGAGCCGCCCCTATAGTCAGACGAGCGAGCCCCTCGCGACCGGGGGCACTGTGTGGAGTCCCACCTGAAGCGACGCGCCCCAGGCCTGCTGGTCCTCGTCTGCTGTCTCCTCCTTGGCTGCGCCAGTCAGCCCACGCCCCCTACCGCCGGTGTGGCCACACCCAGAGCCCAACCCCCGGCGCCCCAGGCGCCCGCGGCTGCCGCTACGGCTGTGCCCACGCCATCGCCTTCGCCAACCCCGCTCCCGTCTGTCACCGTGCGGGTCGGGCTGCCCTCAACCGGGCCTGGCGGCTGGGCCTACTACGCGGCGGACCGCGCGCACCTCGCCTCCGGTCAGAACCTCCGAATCGACCTGAGTTACCACGACACGCCTGACAAGACCGCCCAGGCGCTGAACAACGGCGCGATCGATCTTGCCGGACTTCCGACCGACGCGGCGATCCTGGCGATCGACAGGAACGCCTCGCTGAAGATCGTCGCCGCTCAGCAGGCGCATGCCGCTCAGGCGCTGCTGGTCGCCCGGGACGTGCTCGACTTCGAGGGTCTCCGTGGGAGGCCGGTCGCCATCGGCGCGCCGAATGAGGTGGACACGGCGCTCCTGAAACGCCTGCTCGCCACGCATGGCCTGAAGGACGGCGACGTCACGCTGGTTCCACTGGGTGAGCCCGACCGTCGGGGCGGGGGCGTGATGAACGGCAGCGTCGCGGCCGCGCTCCTGCCCGCACCCCGGCTGTTCGAGTTCACCGACCGCGGCTTCCGGACCCTCGGTTCGGCGTCGGAGGTCACCCAGGCCTACCAGGCGGAGGTGCTCGTCGCCCGCGCTGACTGGCCCGCGAAGAACGAGTCCGCCATGACTCGCTTCCTCCACGTGCTCGCGGGCGCTGACGCCTGGCTGAACGACGCTAGCAATCGACAGGGGGCGGCGACCGCCCTGAGCGACAACGCGAAGCTGCCGGCCCAGATCGCGGACCGTCTCTACCAGCTCTACGTCGAGCAGGCCAGAGCGGTGCCGCGCACGCCAGAAGTGGACCCGGCCGGCCTGCGCGCGGTGATCGAGATGATGCGCGAGGTGGACCTGCTGAAGGCGCCGCTACCAGGAACGGAGAAGTACCTCGATCCCTCCCCAGCGCTTCGCCTGAAGCAGCACGGTGGCGCCTGAGCGTGTCCACCTCTGGCCCGGACGCTCGCTCCCATCGGCGCTACGAGGTCGTGTTCTTCGACGTCGGCGACACCCTGCTCCACGTCGGCGACCCGATCGACGGCTACGCGCGGGCGCTCGCCGCGGCCGGCCTGCTGGTCGATCGGGATTCCCTGCTGCCGGCGCTGGCCGCGGCGCGGCGGCAGTTCCTGCTGGCCAGTCACGTCGGCCCGGCCCCGGACTACCAGATCGACGACCGCCTGGCGCGCGAGCGCCGCGCGCGGCTGCTGACCGAGCTGCTTGTCAACCTCGGCCAGGCGTCTCCCCGTCTCGAGGAGATGCGGGAGGCGATCGACGGCTACTTCGTCGGCACGGACTTCTTCCGCCTCTACCCGGATGCTCTGCCCGCTCTGAACGAGCTGCGAGACGAGGGCTACCGCCTGGGGATCATCTCGAACTGGGATCCTCGCCTCAAGGCGCTCTGTGCAAACCACGGCTTCGCCGGACACATTGAACGGATCTTCGCGTCGGAGGCGGTCGGTTACGCCAAGCCGAGCGCGCGCCTGTTCCGCCACGCGCTGGCGGCGCTTGGCGTCGAAGCAGACCGCGCCGTGCACGTTGGCGATGACTACAACGCGGACGTCCTCGGCGCAAGATCCGTCGGCATGGATGCCATCTTGCTCGACCGAGCCAACCGCGGCTCCGCGCGCCATTCGCCAACCATCTCAACCCTCGCCGACCTGCCCGCCCTGCTCTCCCGCTGAACACACAGGCGGGCTGGCAGATCGCCGGTCCAGCCAACCGAGCGAAGATGGTCTGACGTCCGCGATAGGTCCGCGAAAAGCACGCCGCGACGTACAATCCGTCAGCCCACTCCGCGGTCCAACAGGAAAGCGCCGCCGTGCATGACCGTTCCACGAGTGCAGCCCAGACTCCGACCACGCTGCCTGAGGAGCTCGAAGACGAGCTGGCAGAGCTTGATGACCTTCTCGCCGACGACGACCTGCCCATTCAGGAGGTCGCGGAGCAGACGACCTACGGCGAGATCGTCCTCGACGACCTGATCCGGCGCCAGATCATGCTGGCCGTGAGCGTCGCCAGCGCCTTCCTCCTGCTGCTCTTCGGCCTGCCCATCTTCAATCTGCTCTTTCCTAGCCTGGTCGCCGTACCCGTCTTCGGCCTGCCGCTGAACTGGCTGCTCCTGGCCGTGCTGATCTACCCGATCCTCTGGGCGCTCGCCTACTACTTTGTCACGACGGCGCGGAAGTTCGAGGACGAGTTCATCGAGCTGGTGAAGTAGCGGTGGACCAGTTCCACTGGCTCTCCCTGCTGGCGTTCATCGGCGTGGCGCTGGCCACCGCCGCCGTCGGCATGTACGCCACTCGCGTCGTTCGCACAACACCAGACTACCTGATCGCATCCCGCGCCGTCGGGCCGCTGCTCAACGCCTCCGCCATCTCCGGCGAGTACCTCTCCGCCGCCTCCTTCCTCGGCGTGGCAGGCATGGTCATGTACTTCGGCTACGACGTGCTCTGGTATCCGGCCGGCTACGCTGCTGGGTACCTGTTCCTCCTGCTGTTCGTCGCCGCGCCGTTACGTCGCTTCGGCGCGTACACGATCCCAGACTTCGCGGAGGGCCGATTCGACAGCCCGACGTTCCGCCGCGTCGCGGTCGTCTTTGTGCTGGTGATCGGCATCTTCTACCTCCTGCCACAGATGAAGGGCGCCGGGCTCGCGGTGCAGACGATGACGGGCGCCCCGTACTGGCTGGGCGTGGTCGTCGTCGGCGGCATCATGACCCTCAACGTCGCCCTTGGCGGGATGAAGGGCATCACCTTCGTCCAGGCCTTCCAGTTCTGGGTGAAGGCGCTGGCTATCTCCCTGCCGGTGTTCGTGCTGGCGTCTCTGTTCGGCTCGTACGGCGAGCACTTCCAACGCGCCGCGTCTGACGAGCCGCTCGCCTTCCCCCGGAGCGCGAGCATCGAGATCCCACCTGGGGGACGGCTGGACCTCGGCCAGCCGCTGCGCTTCGAGCTGGCGAGCGGCGGACCGGTCGTCCTGGCCGACGGACGCGCGGTCCAGCCTGGGACGAGCGGCCCCGTGCAGGCGCCCGCCGGCACGCTCGCCGCTCCAAACGGCGCCGGACTCTCTATTCCGGCTGGCGAGACCGTACCACGCGCGCCCACTGGGCCGGGCTGGAGCGCGCCCTTCGGGCCCCTCGCGGCCGCCCAGGGGTTTCCGCTGCTCTTCACCTACTCGGTGATGATCGCCACGGTCTTCGGCACTGCCGGCTTGCCGCACATCCTGGTGCGTTTCTACACCAACCGCGACGGCCAGGCTGCCCGCCAGACAACCCTGGCGGTCCTGGCGCTGATCGGCGGCTTCTACCTCTTCCCACCGGTCTTCGGGACTATCGGCCGCGTGCAGCTCCCGGAGCTCTACTCCAGCGGCCGCGGCGACGCGCTGGTGCTCGAACTACCAGGCCTCGTCGGCGGCGTGCCCGGCGAGCTGCTCCGCGCCGTGACCGCGGCGGGCGCTTTTGCTGCTTTCATGTCAACTTCCTCCGGGCTGCTCGTCGCCGTCTCTGGTGCCCTCGCACACGATCTGTACGCCCGCACGCTCAAGACCGGCGCCACGTTGCTGCAGCGGCAGCGCGCCTTCCAGCTCGCCGCGCTCACCTCCGGCGCTGTCGCCGTGCTCGCGGGCCTGCAGGTCGAGCGTTTCTACATCAACATGCTCGTCGGCTGGGCCTTCGCCATCGCCGCCAGCTCGTTCTTTCCCCTGCTCGTCCTCGGCATCTGGTGGAAGCGCCTCACCGTCGTCGGCGCCGCGGCTGGCACCTGTGCTGGCGGGCTCTCGGCTGTCTGCGCCATCCTGCTGACCATGGCACGCGGTGAAGGCTTTGGCCTCTTCCCGAACACGCCCGTGGACACCCTCCTCGCTCAGCCCGCGATCTGGTCGATCCCAGTCGCCTTCGCGGTGATGGCTGTCGTGTCGTTGCTGACGCCGAACCGCGTCCCCGCCGACGTCAACATCAAGATGCTTCGCATGCACGTGCCGGAGGCGCTCGGCCTGCGCACCGATTACATCGCGGAGTAGGGGGACGTGCCGGCATGGACCAGGATTTCCCAATCGTCTCAGTTCTGCTCGGACAGCTTGTCTTCACGGCCGCTGGCGCCGGCCTGGTCTGGCACCTGGTCTACCGGCGCGGTCGCACCTTCAGCGAGGGGCGCGAGCAGGCGATGCTGGAGGCGCTCCAGCTCACCAACCGCACCCTGCCCTATCTTCGGCAGGGGCTGAATCGTCAGACCGCCGCGCGCGCGGTCGAGGTGATCTACAACTACTTCCGCCCGGCGGCCGTGGCGATCGTGAGCGGACAGCGCCTGATCGCCTTCATCGGCGCCGCCTCGGACCACCACCAGGTCGGCTCGGAATATCGGACGCGGCTCACCAGCCAGGCCATCCGCACCGGTCGAACGATGGTCGCTCGCACGCCCGATCAGATCGATTGCGACTGGTCCACCGGTCCGCTCTCCGGCGCGATCGTTGCGCCGCTGCGGCTGCGCCGGCGCACCCTGGGCTGTCTGAAGGTCTACTTCCTCGACAACGCCGCGATTACGCCAGGCACCATTCGGATCATCAGCGCGCTCGCCCGTCTGATGAGCCTTCAGATGGAGCTGGCGGACCTCGACCGTAAGACAGAACAGCTTGCCAGGGCAGAGCTGGCCGCGCTCCAGGCCCAGATCTCGCCCCACTTCATCTACAACACGCTCAACACAATCGCCTCGTTCATTCGGACCAAGCCGGACGAGGCTCGCCAGCTTCTGACGGACTTCGCCGACTTCACCCGCCGCTCGTTCAGGCGACGCGATGAATTCAGTCCGTTCGCCCAGGAGCTCGAGTACGTCCACCAGTACCTCTCGTTCGAGAAGGCGCGCTTCGGCGATCGCCTCACGGTCATCTACCGCATCGATCCGGAGATCCTGCCGACCGTCATGCCAGTCCTGGTCCTGCAGCCGCTGGTCGAGAATGCCATTCGCCATGGCGTGGGCAGGAAACCCGGACCCGGCAGGGTCGTCATCTCCGCTGAAGATCGCGGCAGTGAGTGCAGGATTATCGTCCAGGACGACGGCGTCGGCATGGCACACGAAGAGATCGACCGCGTGCTGGACGGCCGTCGGGGTAGCAGCTTCGGCGTCGGCCTCTCCAACGTCCACGACCGCCTGCGGACCATCTACGGTCCGGAGCACGGCATCCAGCTCGAGAGCGTGCTGGGTGAGGGCACCCGGGTGGTCTTCTCCATTCCGAGGTTCCGAGCTGGGGTCGCGGCGTGAGCGCTCCGGGGAGGCGATCCGAGCCGCTGCGCGCGCTGCTGATGGACGACGAGGAGCCGGCGCTGGCGGAGCTGCAGTATCGACTGGAGGAGCTGGCTGAGCCGCTGGAGCTCGCGACGGCTCGGACCGGCGTGGACGCCCTACGGCTGCTCCACCAGCGCCGCTTCGACGTGCTGTTCCTGGACATCCAGCTCCCTGGCCTGAATGGCCTTGACCTCGCCGCCACCCTGACCGGGCTGGCGGAGCCGCCGGCTGTCGTGTTCGTCACAGCGTACGACGAGTACGCCTTGCGCGCCTTTGACCTGCGCGCCGTGGACTATCTGCTGAAACCAGTGGCGCCCGAGCGCCTGCGGGAGACCCTCGATCGCATTCGGCAGCGCGCCCATGAAGAGCACGGCCCACCACCGGCGCAGCGGGCCGTACGCCTCGAGCGCCTGCCTGTCGAGTCGGCCGGGCGGACGATACTGATCGACCTCTCGGACATTCGCTTCGCCGAGGCGCGCGGCGATGTCGTCTACGTGAAGACCGCTAGCCAGCTCTACCCGACCCGCTTTTCGTTGAGCGACCTTGAGCGGCGCCTGCCCAACCCGCCATTCCTGCGGATCCACCGCGCGTTCCTGGTGAACCTTCGAAACGTCGCGGAGATCAGGCCATACTTCAACGGGGCCTATCTGCTGAAGACGAACGACAACCAGGGCACCGAGCTGACCGTGAGCCGAGGACACGTCAGGGGGCTGCGCTCGCTGCTCGGCTTCTGATCTGGACGGTTGGCGACCGACCGCGCGGTGTTGCCGTCGCCGGCAGCGAACGGCAGAGCGCCTCGAGTCGGCAGCGCTCCAGTCATTCACCCCCTCTCCAGTGTCAAAGACGCGCCGGTTTCTGCCATCTGCCGCCCGGTCCTTTCCAACGCGCGAGTGGGCCTCTAAGCTGTTGCCCATTGGGAGGCGCCGACTCGCACGCGCCAGCCCGTTGTCAGGGCGCTCGACACGGACGGCGACGGTTCGGCCACGGCGGGTCCCGGTACCCGGGGACAGCGTTACAAACGGCAGGGAGGTCAGCTTGAGCTCAGCGATCGGTCAGTCGGTAGCGAGTAAGAGTCGCGCGTACGATTACTCGATACCCTTTGTGGTCGGCGCTTCGTCCGCCGGCACGATCATCGAGTGGTACGACTTCTATCTCTACGCTCTCTTGACGCCCTTTCTCGCACCGCTCTTCTTCCCGTCCGACAATCCCACGGCCTCGCTGCTCGCGGGCTTCGCGGTGTACGGCGCTGGCTTCGCGGTGCGACCGTTCGGAGCCGTCGTGTTCGGCCGGATCGGCGACGTCATCGGAAGGAAATACGCCTTCCTGCTGACCGTGTCGATCATGGGCGGGGCGACCACGCTCGTGGGCATCCTGCCAACCTACGCCCACATCGGCATTCTCGCCCCGGTGGTCCTGACGACGCTCCGTCTGCTTCAGGGTCTGGCGCTCGGCGGTGAATACGGCGGCGCCGCGGTCTACGTCGCGGAGCACGCGCCGGACCGCAAGCGTGGCCTGTACACCTCGTGGATTCAGACAACCGCGACCGTCGGCATGTTTGCCGCGCTCCTGGTCATCCTCGTGACGCGCCTCGGCTTTGGAGACGACGCGTACAAGGCGTGGGGCTGGCGCGTGCCGTTCCTGATCTCCGTCTTCCTGGTCGCGGGCGCGCTCTACATCCGCATGCGCCTCCAGGAGACGCCCCTGTTCAGCCGGCTGAAGGCGCAGGGACAGACTTCCACCACGACTTCTCACTGGGCGAAGGAGAGCTTTGGCGGCAACCGCGTCGGCATCATCCTGCTGGTGCTCATTGGGATGACGGCCGGGCAGGCGGTCGTCTGGTATCAGGGCCAGTTCCAGGCGCTGTTCTTCCTGATCGTGTACCTGAAGTCCGCGTACGTGCCCGCGTACATCATTCTCCTGCTCTCTATCCTGTTCGCCACCCCGTTCTTCGTGTTCTTCGGCTGGCTCTCCGACAAGATCGGCCGCAAGCCGGTGATCCTGGGTGGCTGCCTCATCGCGGCAGTGACGTACGTGCCGATCTACCAGGCGATGATCGCCAATGCGAACCTCACTTACGACGCCGCCGGCAAGATCACCGGCGCCAACCCGAACATCGCCATGGAGACCCTGCTGGTCTGGATCCAGATCATTTACGTCACGATGGTCTACGGACCGATCGCCGCGTTCCTCGTCGAGTACTTCCCCGCCCGCATCCGCTACACCTCGCTCTCTATCCCCTATCACCTGGGGAATGGCGAGTTCGGCGGTTGGCTGCCGACGATCTATCTCGGCCTCGTCGCGGCGACCATCACCGGCCCCGGCCACATCTCATTCCTCGGCATCGACCTGCGGGCCTGGAATCCCTCGAACGACCCAAACGGCAACATCCTGGCCGGTCTTGCCTATACCATCGCGGTGGCCGTCATCACCGCGGTGATCGGGTGGTTCTTCATTCCCGAGACCAAGGACCGGAACATCTGGGAAGAGGTGGACGAGCCGGCGACGCCCGCGACAGCGCCAGTCAACGCCTGATCCTCCATCGTCGCCTCCAGAGTAGGGGGGCTGACGGGGCCGGCTGCATAGCCGGCCCCGTATCATGTCACCACGACCCGGCGCGCCAGGCGCCCCATGGTGCCCAGGGCGCGCCGATCAACGTCAGGAGGGACAGCTATGACCGCCGGTCAGGAGTCGCCGTCCACCGCCGACTTTCAGCTCTTGCTGGACAGCGGCCAGGCCATCCCGCCACCGGTGAGCGTGGCCGAAAACGCGCTCGTGCCAGACTATGACTCCCTCTACGCTCGCTGGCAGAGCGCGCCGGAAGCCTTCTGGGACGAGATTGCCCGTGACCTGCACTGGTATCAGCCCTGGGAGCGCACCCTCGAATGGAGCTACCCGTACGCGAAGTGGTTCCTCGGAGCACAGTGCAACATCACCGTGAACTGCCTCGACCGCCACGTCCAGTCCGGTCGCGGCGACAAGCTCGCCTGGCTCTGGCTGGCGGAAGATGGGACGGAGCGCCGCTTCAGCTACGCTGAGGTGCTGGCGCTGGTGAATCGGACCGCCAACGGCCTGAAGGAGATCGGCGTCAACCGTGGCGACCGAGTCTGCCTGTACCTGCCGCTCACACCCGAGGGCATGGCCTGTATGCTGGCCTGCGCCCGGATCGGCGCGGTGCACTCTGTCGTCTACGCCGGACTCGGCGCGGGCGCGCTGCGCAGCCGCATCGAAGACGCGGGCGCGCGGGTCGTCATCACCGCGGACGAAGGCTACCGCCGCGGGAAGGTCGTCCCGCTCAAAGCGATCGCCGACGAGGCCGTGGCAGGGCTCGCCTCGGTCGAGCACGTCGTCGTCTGGCAGCGCAACCCCGAGAGTCCTGCGCCGACTGGCCGCGAGCTCGACTTCCAGACCCTTGTCGAGCGCCAGTCGGACGTCTGTGAGCCCGCGATCATGGACGCCGACGACCTATTGTTCCTGCTGTACACCTCCGGCACGACGGGCCGTCCGAAGGGTCCTGTGTACGTGCACGGAGGGTCTGCCGTCGGTACAAGCTACTACTGTCGGATCGCCTTCGACCTGCGCGACGACGACCTGTACTGGTGCACCTCGGACATCGGCTGGATCGTCGGTCACAGCACGATGGTCTACGGACCGATGATCAACGGCGTGAGCCTGGTCGTGCGCGAGGGCGCCCCAGATTTCCCTCACCCGGCTGTTTTCTGGGAGATCCTGGAGCGGTACCGGGTGACCAAGCTGTTCGTCGCCCCGACGACGATCCGGATGTTCATGAAGTTCGGCGAGGAGCTGCCCGCGAAGTATGACCTCTCCAGCCTGCGCCTGCTCATCTGCGCGGGCGAGCCGCTCAACCCGGAGGCCTGGCGCTGGGCGCACCGTAACATCGGCCGGGGCCGGGCACCGATCTGCGACAACTGGTGGCAGACCGAGACCGCCGGGCCAACCATCGGCACGCTCCCGAGCATGGTCAGCAAGCCCGGCAAGGCCGGCAAGCCGCTGCCAGGCTACGCTGCCGACGTCGTGGACCGGGATGGCCAGCCCGTTCCTCCCAACCGGGGCGGCTTCCTGGTCCTACGCAATCCCTGGCCGCAGATGATGCGGACCGTCTGGAACGCTCCGGAGCGGTACGAGGCGTACTGGAATCAGATCGACGGCTGTTACCTTGCTGGTGACGTGGCTACGCGGGACGAAGACGGCTACCTTTGCGTCCTGGGCCGGGCCGACGACGTGCTCAACGTGGCCGGCCATCGGATCGGCACCGCCGACGTCGAGAGCGCGCTGGTCGGCCACGGCGCGGTGGCCGAGGCGGCCGTGATCGGCAAGCCAGACCCGATCAAGGGAGAGGCGATCAAGGCGTTCGTCACGCTCAAAGTCGGCCAGGAGCCGAGCGACAGCCTGCGAACCGCGCTTATCGACCACGTCCGTCACGAGCTGGGGCCGATCGCCTCGCCCGCCGAGCTGGAGTTCGTCCCCCGGCTCCCCAAGACCCGGTCCGGTAAGATCATGAGACGGCTCCTCAAGGCCCAGGAGCTGGGGCTGGACCCCGGCGATATCACCACGCTCGAAGAATAAGAGGTGTCTAGGATGGCAACCGAACCGGTCGAGGGCGCAATCTCCGCGTTGCTGGTCGAGGAGCGACGGTACGAGCCGGACCCAGCCTTCAAAGCCCAGGCCAACGTCAACGATCCGGCCATCTACGAGCGCGCCAGTCGCGACCCGGAGCGCTTCTGGGCAGAGCGCGCCGCTGAGATCGACTGGATCAAGCCGTACGACAGGGTCCTCGACTGGCAGACGCCCTGGGCCAAGTGGTTCGTCGGCGGCAAGCTGAACGTCTCCGCCAACTGCGTCGATCGACATGTCTCGAGCTGGCGTCGCAACAAGGCTGCCATCGTTTGGGAAGGGGAGCCCGGCGATCAGCGGGTCCTGACCTACCGCGACCTCTATCGCGAAGTCAATCGAGCCGCCGCGGCGCTCCAGCGCCTCGGGATCAAGAAGGGCGACCGCGTCGCGATCTACATGGGAATGATCCCGGAGCTGCCGATCGCCATGCTCGCGTGCGCGCGGCTGGGCGCCCCCCACACCGTGATTTTCGCCGGATTCAGTCCCGAGTCGCTGCGCGACCGCATCCAGGACTGCGAAGCGAAGCTCGTCATCACCGCCGACGGCGGCCACCGCCGCGGCGGTGTCGTGCAGCTCAAGGAGGCCGTGGACAGGGCGATCGAAGACTGCCCCTCGGTAGAGCACGTCCTCGTCGTCAACCGCGCGATGGATCCCCACCACGTACCGTTCAAGAGCCCGCGTGACGTCTGGTGGCACCGGGCGATGGACGAGTCTGGCGCGGCCATCGTCCAGCCGGAGCCGATGGACTCCGAGGACCCGCTCTACATCCTCTACACCTCCGGCACGACCGGCAAGCCGAAGGGCATGCTCCACCCCAGCGCCGGCTACCTCGTCGGGACCATGGCGACGACCAGGGACGTCTTCGACCTGAAGGAAGAGGACGTGTACTGGTGCACCGCTGACATCGGCTGGGTCACCGGCCACAGCTACATCGTCTACGGGCCGCTGTCCGCCGGCGCCACCACCGTCATGTACGAGGGCGCGCCC
>JADZDV010000238.1 GCA_020850915.1 Chloroflexota bacterium
CGGGCGCGGAAGTAACGCTCCTGGTCGGCGCGGCGACGACTACCCACGTCTTTCCTGCTGTCCACCTGCCGCCGGCCATCGAGTACCACACATCAACGGACGATGGGACGCAGGGTCATCACGGGCTGGTCACCGAGCTGCTCCCCCGCTTCCTCCAGTGGGCAGATGCCGTGTACGCCTGCGGCCCGACCGCCATGCTGGAGGCCGTCGCCGCGGCATGCGCCTCCCGTCCCAGGCTGCCGGTGGCGGTGGCCATGGAGCAGCAGATGGGGTGCGCCATGGGTGTCTGCCTGGCCTGCGTCATCCCGACGAAGCATGGCAACCGCCGGATCTGCCGCGACGGTCCCGTGTTCCCCGCGTCCGAGGTTGTCTGGAAGTGATCTCACATGCCTGACCTCTCCGTAGACCTGGCACCCGGCAACAAGCTCGGGCTCCGCCTCCGAAATCCCGTCCTCACGGCTTCCGGCACGTTCGGCTACGGCGTTGAGTACCAGAAGCTGATCGACATCCAGCGGCTGGGGGCCATCTGCTCGAAAGGCACCACGCCCCGACCACGCCGCGGGAACGACACGCCGCGCATCGTCGAGACGCCAGCGGGCATGCTGAACGCCATCGGTCTGCAGAACATCGGCGTGGACCGCGTCATTCGCGAGATGGCGCCCATCTGGGCTCGCTGGCAGGTCCCAGTGATCGTGAACGTCGCTGGCGAGACGGTCGAGGACTACGGCCGGCTGGCGGGCAAGCTCGATCGGGTGCCCGGCGTGGCCGGCCTCGAGCTGAACATCTCATGCCCGAACGTCACGGAGAACGGACGGGTCTTCGCGGACGATCCGGAGCTGGCGGCGGCGGCGACCGCGGCGGCTCGCGCCGCGACGCAACTGCCGCTCATGGTGAAGCTCTCGCCGAACGTCACGGACATCACACTCGTGGCGCGAGCCGTTGAGGCGGCCGGCGCGGACGCGATCTCGATGATCAATACGTTGGTCGGAATGACGATCGACCCGCGCCACGGGCGCCCCGTGCTGGCGAACGTGACCGGCGGATTGAGCGGTCCCGCCATCCGCCCCATCGCGCTGCGGATGGTCTGGCAAGCGGCCCGCGTGGTTCGGGTCCCGATCGTCGGCATCGGCGGGATCGCCACGCTCGAGGACGCGCTGCAGTTCTTTCTGGCTGGAGCGCGCGCCATTCAGGTCGGGACGGCGACGTTCGTCAACCCCCGCGCGGCGCTCGACATCGTCGATGGACTCGAGCGCTACCTGGCCGAGCAGGGTCTCGAAGACATCACAGGACTCGTCGGCGCGGCGAACCCGGGCGCTCTCTGTCGCGTCGAGGCAACGGTGGGAGCCTCGGCAGGCTAGCCTCACCACGCGACCAATCGTCGGGCTCGAACGTCCAATTAAGCGTGCGCAAAACCGTGGTCCACGACCATAGCTCTGCATTTCTGGCCTGTGGTATGGTCCCGACGATGCGCATCCCCGGTCGTCTCCTGGTCGCTGCCGCTTTCCTCCTCAGTGTGGCATGCAGCGCTCCCAGCGCCGCCTTCTCCTCCGTCCAGATCTTCCCCTTTGGCCAGAACCCGCCCGGCAAGCTGCTGTTCGTCAAGGACGGCAACATCTGGCTGTGGAAGGATGGCCAGTCGCGTCAGCTCACCAGTGGGAGCACCTGGCAGCAGCCGGCCTGGTCTCCGGACGGCGCTGAGATCGCCTACGTCTACCGCAGTACGAACTGGTCGGACATCTTCGTCATGAGTGCCGACGGTGCCAGCACGCGCCGCCTGACGAACAGTCAGTCCGCGCGGCTGGAGAGAAATGACTGGAACTTCCGTCCCACCTGGTCGCCTGACGGCTCGCGGATCGCCTTCATCTCGGACGCCCGTACCGCCACGTTCTCGGTGTCCACGATGGACCCGGAGGGGAAGGGGCTGGCCCCGCTCCGGGCCGCGGCCCTGTCCGCCGAGGGCGCCGACGCCATCTCCTGGTCCCAGGACGGCAAGAGCCTCGCCGTGGCCGCGTTCACCAACGGCTTCGACCTCGACGCGACGCCCAGCCACATCGTGCTGGTGGACCTCGCAAAGGGCACCAGCACCGTGGCGGTGGAGGCGCCTCGGGGCGTGTTCGATCCCGCCCTCTCACCTGACGGCACCGCCATCGCCTATGCCCAGCGCGAAGCGGGACGCACCGAGATCCACATCCGGCAGTGGTCGCGGGAGAGCGACATCCAGGTGACGAAGACGGCGCTTGCCCGGGCGCCCGCCTGGTCGCCTGACGGGAAGTGGCTTGCATTCCTTTCCAACCAGAACGGCGGCTTCGAAATGTACGTCGTCGAGGTGGACCTGAATCGGCGCTCGGTCAGCGGTGAGCGTCAGATCACTCGGGATCTCAACCTGGACGGCACGTCCGGCATCTCGTGGGCGAGATAGTCATGGGCGCAGTCGAGCCAGCGCTCCTGCCTCCGGCGTCAGCCGACGAGCCTCCCGATTCCCGGCGCCACCGAGACCCCGCCCGCACCCTGGCGGCCACGCGTCGGCGGCTGCTGCTCGCTTCGCCGGCGGTCTCCTTCGGCACCCTGGTCCTGGTCGCCGGCAGCGGCACTGCAAGCGGGCTGCTCGATCGGATGCGGGCCGTACTTGGCGCCCAGGCCGGCCTCGCCGCGTACGCTGTAATGCTCCTGCTGCTGCTGACAATCGGGGGGCTTCCGGTCCAGTGGCTGCGGGGCTACGTCGTCCCCCGGCGGTACGGACTGTCCAGGCAGACGTTCTGGGCGTGGTTGCTCGACTGGTTGAAGGCCGCGTTGGTAGGCCTTGCGTTCGAGACGATCGCCGTCGTTGGTCTGTACGCCGCCATCGACCATTTCGGCTCCATCTGGTGGCTGCCGTACGGGGAGCTGGCGTGCGCGGTGATCATCTTTGTTGGCTTCGTGGCGCCGTATCTGCTGGTGCCGCTGTTCTATCGCATGCAACCTGTCTCCGACCACCAGTTGGCCACGCGCATTCAGGCGCTGGCCGACCGCGCCGGGACCATGATCCAGGGAGTGGCGGTGCTGGACTTCAGCCGCAAGACCGCTGAGGCGAACGCCGCCGTCATCGGACTCGCTCGCTCCCGCCGAGTCGTACTCTCGGACACACTGCTCGAGCAGTTTCGTCCGGCCGAGATCGAGGCGGTTGTGGCCCACGAGATCGGGCACCACGTCCACCGGGACGTGCCGCTTCTCATCGTCCTCCAGTCCGCGATCGTGTTCCTCGGCTGCGCGCTGCTGGCGCAGGCTGGCGGACCGATTCTCGCGACGCTCGGCGTCTCCGGCGGCGTAGGCAACCCCGCTGGGCTCCCCTGGATCCTGCTGGGCGCTGAGCTGCTCGCCGTGCTGGCCATGCCGGGCACCAACGCACTCTCACGCCTGCTCGAGTCCCGAGCCGATACCTTTGCGCTCAACCTGATTGACGACCCGCGCGAGCTCGCGAGCGCCCTGCGTCGACTCGCTCGTGTGAATCTGGCGGAGGAGCGGCCGCCGCGCTGGGCGGAGCTGCTCCTCGCAAGTCATCCAGCCCTCGAGCAGCGCGTGGACCGAGCATGGAGGCGGTGGAATGAGCGCGCCGCCTGAGTCGGGCCAACGCAAGGACCATCGCCGCGAAGGCCAGCAACGCGGCAGGGGCTCGATCCTCCTGCGCCTCTCGGTGGTGCTCGTCCTGCCGCTGGTGGTCTACGGCGGCTTGACCGTGTTCGAGCGTTCGATCCAGACCTATCGCCTGGTTCGCCAGGAGGTGCTCGTTCGAGCAGAGATCGACGCGCTCCGCGGGGAGAACCTGCGGCTCCAGGAGGCGCTCAATCGCGCTAAGACCGATTTCGAGATCGAGCGGACGGCTCGGGAGCAGCTCGGCCTGATCCGCCCTGGAGACCAGCCGATCGCGCTGGTCGGCGGCGAAGGCACCCGCCCCTCCCAGGCGGTCCCACCCAGGCCACGGATCGAAGACCCCGTCCCACCACCAACGGATGACGAGACGCCACCGTGGGTGCGCTGGCTCCAGCGGCAGTTCGGGATCTGACGTGTCGGAGCGGCTCGCCGAGCGCCTGGAGCGTCGCGTCGCCGCGTTCCTGCTCGACGGCCCGCCGAGGCTGCGTGGAGCAACGGCCGTCGTGGCGGTGTCTGGCGGCCCGGACTCCGTTTGTCTGCTGGCGGTCGTCTGCGCACTCGCCGCGCGCCTCGATCTGAATGTGCACGTCGGCCACGTGCACCACGGCCTACGACCTGCCGCTCAGCAAGACGCGGCTGCCGTCACGCAGCTCGCCGAGCGCCTGGGAGTCCCCGCTACGGTGCTGCGGGTCGACGCCCGGGCGACGGCTCGGGCGCGGCGATCGGGCGTCGAGGAGGCCGCGCGCACGGCCCGCTACCAGGCGCTGGAATCCCTGGCCGAGCATGTTGGAGCGGTCGCGGTCCTGACCGGCCACTCCGCTGACGACGTCGCGGAGACGGTCCTGATCCATCTGCTGCGCGGGTCTGGTCCGGACGGCCTGGCCGGCATGCCGGCCCGCCGCCCGCTGTCGCGCTCCTCGATGGAGGCCGGTCCAGGGGTGATGCTGCTCCGGCCGCTGGTGTCAACGCGCCGGGCGGAGACCGTGGCGTACTGCCGGCTCCGGGGCCTGCCCACCGTCGAGGATGAGACAAATCTAGACCCGCGCTTTCTGCGCAACCGCGTCCGGCACCACCTCCTGCCGGTCCTGGCGACGTACAACCCGAACGTCGTCGAGGCGCTCAATCGTCTCGCCTTGCTCGCGGCGCAGGATCGCGAGCTGGTGGGAGCCATCGTTCAGGACGCCTTCGCTCGGGTCGCGAGCGTCGAGGCGTCGAGTGTGCTGTTCGCATGGGAGATCTGGCTGACAACGCCGTCCGCCGTGCGCGGCCGACTCCTCCGTCGGGCCGTCTCGCACCTTGGCGGCAGCGCTCCGCCACGCGCGGCCGTCGAGGGGGCAGAACGGCTGCTCTCGCAGAGGACGTCGGGTAAACAACTGCCCCTCGGCTCCGGCCTTTGGCTCCGAACGCTCCGAACTGGCATCCGGGTCGAGCGAGAAGGCTCACCCGTCCGTCTCACCGACTGACTTCTGGACGGCCGTTGGACCGGCGCACACGGGATCCAGGTCAGCGCTCTGCTATACTCCCGGAGCAGCCGCCGAAGGTGGATCGGGTGTTCCCGTTCTTCTCAGTCCGTCCGGCGCCGGCTCGGAGGAAGTCTAGAGACATGGACAGGAAGTGGCTGCGCAACAGCTTCGTCTACCTGATCATCCTCGTCGCGATCATCGCCCTCGTATTCACCGTCATCCAGCCCCCCACCAACGAGGGGCAGATCACGCTCTCCAACCTCGTCTCCAGCATCAAGCGTGGCGAAGTCACCCGCATCGAGGTGAACGACGACACCCTCTCCGTCGAGTTCCAGGGCGGTCGCAAGGCGACCACTCGTAAGGAGCGGAACGAGGGGATCGTCCAGACACTGACCGCCTACGGCGTCACCCAGCAAGAGCTGAACAACCTCGACATTCGCATCAACCCGCCCCCGCAGTTCTCCAACTGGTTCAGCCTGCTGGTGAACCTGCTGCCGCTGATCTTCTTCGGCGCGATTCTCTTCTTCATGATGCGCCAGGCGCAGGGCAGCAACAATCAGGCCCTGTCGTTCGGCAAGAGCCGAGCCCGGATGTTCATGGGGAACAAGCCAACGGTCACCTTCGCCGACGTCGCCGGGGTGGAGGAGGCCAAACAGGAGCTTCAGGAAGTCGTCGAGTTCCTCAAGTACCCTGAGAAGTTCTCCGCCCTGGGCGCCCGGATTCCGAAAGGCGTACTGCTCGTCGGTCCTCCGGGCACGGGCAAGACGCTGCTGTCCCGAGCGGTCGCCGGCGAGGCGGGTGTACCGTTCTTCTCGATCTCGGGCTCCGAGTTTGTCGAGATGTTCGTCGGCGTGGGCGCGTCGCGCGTGCGCGACCTGTTCGACCAGGCCAAGCGCAATTCACCCTGCATCGTCTTCGTGGACGAGATCGACGCGGTCGGCCGCCAGCGCGGCGCCGGCCTTGGCGGCAGCCATGACGAGCGCGAGCAGACCCTCAACCAGATCCTGGTCGAGATGGACGGCTTC
>JADZDV010000239.1 GCA_020850915.1 Chloroflexota bacterium
CAGGCCTGCCTGCGCGTTGCAGTTCGCCTGGATGCCAGCGGCAGCTTCGCCGGAGGCCTGGCCGTTGCCTGCCTTCCCGGCGGCGCGAGCGTTCGCCTCGGCGCTGCAGTCGGCCGCGAAGCTGGCGTTGAAGCTGGGCGGCTGGCACACGATCTCGGTCTCCACCTTGATGGAGTCACGGATGAACGCTGCGATCGCCTGGGCGTTGTCTTCGACCCCGAGCGCTGCGGCCAGCTCGGCGCGTGCCTTCGTGAAGCGCGCGTACGCCTCGTTGACCGCCCGGAGATAGCCCTCGGCCTCGACCACCCAGGACGCATACTTGGGCGGCATGTCGGCGATCGGAAGCTGGATCTCGGCGCTGACGCTGACGGAAGCCTTGGCGCCGAAGGAGCCAGCGCAGCTCGCCGAGAGCCCGGCGGCGGCCACAAGTGCGAAGAATCGTGTACGGATCATAGTGTCCTGTCCTCCAAGGTTGATGCGACGGGCTCCAGCGTAGACGAAAGCTCGGCGAAGAACCAGTGCCTGGCCCCGGCGCACGTCCCTCTGTCGCCGGACCTCCGGCTCGCCGCAGAGGCTCCCCGCTTTCGTGGTAAGAGTCCTGCCATGAGGCTTCCAAGGCGCTCCGAGGTCGTGAAGTTGCTCACCATTTCCGTCGCGCTGAGCCTCGCCTGTGGCGAGGCCGCGGCAGCAACCTAGTATGTGAACCAGGGCGCGGGCGGTTCCAACGATGGCACGAGCTGGGATCATGCGTGGACCTCCCTAGGTGAAATCGACTGGACCGTCCTTTCTGCTGGAGACACGGTCTATGTCTCAGGCGGAAGCGGCGATTCGCTCATCTACGGCATGGATCAAACGATCCTGCAGGCCGACCCGAACAGATCCTTCGACCCGCCGGTCCTCATCGCCAAGGCAACGGAGAGCGGACACAGCGGCAAGGTGATCTTCACCACGAGCACGAACAACCAGGGAAGGCTGTTGTGGATCCGAGGCCTGTCTGGTCTCAAGTTCACGGGGTTCACGTTCCAGGATCTGAGAGAGCCGACGAGCGTCCTCAGCGGGTTTGTCGAGACCGGCGACAGAGACAACCCATCGTTCCAGGACACGGGCAGAATACATTTCGACGCTTGCCACTTCATCAGCAACGGCGCGGCTGGCCTGATTGGCTTCGCGAGCCCGGAGTCGATCGTGTCCAATTCCATCCTGGAATCCATTGCAAACGATGACTCGGCCGACTCCGACCCGATCGCCTCTCCCAACGCGGGCGGGGGGTATCTCATCATCGAGAACAATCGTAAGCGTTCGACGAACCGCGTCGTGACGGACGCTCGCGAGTCGAGTACTCGTGGGGGAGATGGCGAGAGAGAGCCGCGAGGTCTGGTCGAGGCGGGTCACGCGATGGCGTGACGGCGAGCTGAGCGCGAACGAGTTCGCGAAAGAGATCGGGGTCAACCCGAACACCTTCAAGCACTGGGCGTGGCGACTCGGGGCGAGCGACGCGAGCAAGCCGCGGCGAGCGCGGGGCCAAGAGCCGGCCTCGGAGCGGCGCCCGCGGTCGGCGCGCGTGGAGTTCGTCGAGGTCGCGCTCCCCGATGGGCGCGTGGACGAAGCGGCGAGGGAGCGGGCGATGGGGGCCTTCGAGCTGGCCCTCGACGGCCGGCGGATCTTGCGCGTCCCGCCGGACTTCGACGTCGGCGCGCTGCGGCGGCTCCTGGCCGTGCTGGAGGCGGGCTGATGCTGCCGTCCTCGGTACGGATCCTCGTCTGCACGGCGCCACAGGACCTTCGGCGCTCCTTCGACGGTCTATCGGGACTGGTGACGGCGCAGCTCGGCCAGGACCCGCGCAGCGGCAACCTCTTCGTCTTCGTGAACCGCCGGGCCAACCGGGCGAAGGTGTTGTGGTTCGAGAAGAACGGCTACTGCCTGCTCTACAAGCGGCTGCACCGGGCGATCTTTCGCCTGCCGGCGCAGGGGGCCGAGGGCGCCGCGTCGATCCGCATCGACGGCCGCGCGCTCGCGGCGCTGCTCGAAGGCGTCGCGCACGCGGAGCGTGCGTCCCGTCGGAAAAGGCTTGACGCATGATCACGAAGCTGGCTTATGGAAGCTCGTGGTCGACGACATCGCTGCGCTCCGCGCCGAGGTCGACAAGCTCAGCGCCACCGTCGAAGCCGTGGCGGCGGAGCGCGAGCACTACCGCGAGCTGTACCTCAAGGCGATGGAGCAGTGCCGGAAGCTGGAGCTGGGGATCCTCGGGCCGAAGAAGGAGCGGCTCGGCGAGCCCGAGACGCAGCTCACGATGGCGCTCCTCGCCGAGCTGCTCGGCCGCGCCGCGTCTCCCGTGTCCACCCCGACGCAGCAGGTGCGCGAGCACACGCGCGCGAAGCCCACCGGGCGCAAGCCGCTGCCCGAGCACCTGCCGCGCGTCGAAGTCGAGATCGTACCGCCCGAGGTCGAGCGCGACGGCCGCGACGCCTACGAGGTGATCGGCGAGGACGTCAGCGAGACCGTCGAGCGGCGGCCCGCGTCGATGGTGGTCGTGAAGGTGCGCCGGCCGAAGTTCGTCCGCAAGGACCGCGAGCGCCTCGCCGAGACCGAGGTCCTCGTGGCCGCTCCGCCGGAGCTGCCGATCGAGCGCGGGCTCGCGGGGCCGGCCATGCTGGCCGACACGATCGTCAGGCGCTGGCAGGATCACCTGCCGCTCTATCGGCTCGAACAGATCTACGCCCGCGAGGGCCTGGAGCTGGCCCGCTCGACGATCTGCGGCTGGCACGCGGCGCTGGCCGAGCTGGCCCGCCCGCTCGTCGACGCGATGTGGACCGACGCACGGGGGGCCCCGTACCTGTGCACGGACGCGACGGGCGTGTTGGTGCAGGCCGAGGAGGAATGTCGGCGCGGCCACTTCTGGGTGGTCGTGGCGCCCAGGCGACACGTCCTTTACGCCTACACGCCCCAGCACGACGGCGCCGCCGTCGACGAGCTGCTCGCCGGCTACGAGGGCTTCCTCGTCGCCGACGCACACTCCGTCTACGACCACCTGTACAAGACCGGCAAGGTCTTCGAGGTGGGCTGCTGGGCGCACCTCCGGCGCTACTTCTACAAGGCGCTCGACTCCGAGCTCGACAAGGCCCGGGAGGCCCTGGCGCTCATCGGCGAGATCTTCCGCATCGAGCGCACCCTCGGCGACGTCCGTCCCGACGAGCGGCTGGCGGTCCGCCAGCGCGTCGTCAGGCCCGTCGTCGAGCGCTTCTTCGCGTGGTGCCAGGCTCAGGTCCCCACGGCCCTCGACGACACGCCGCTCAAGAAGGGCCTGACATACGCGACCAACCAGAAGAAGGCGCTCGAGCGCTTCCTCACCGACGGGCGGCTCCCCGTCCACAACAACGCCAGCGAGAACGCCCTGCGCAGGGAGGTCCTGGGCAGGAAAAACTGGATCTTCCTCGGCAACGACGACGCCGGCGACGTGAACGCGGCCTTCGTCACGCTCTTGGCCAGCTGTCAGCTGCACGGCATCGAGCCGTGGGCCTACCTCCGTGACCTGTTCTGCCTCCTGCCGTCCTGGCCGCAGAAGCGCGTCCTGGAGCTGGCCCCCGTCCATTGGAAGCAGACCCTGGAGAAGGACGACGCTCAGCAACGTCTCGCCGCCAACGTCTTCCGCCGTGCGCTCCTCGGCCTCGACCAGCATCCCCAGTCCAAGTAGCACCCGCCGCGCGAGCCGTCACGACGCGGTTCGTCGAACGCTTACGAACAATCTCATCATCCAGAGGAACAACAGCGCTGACACCGATGCACACCGGGACATGCTGCAGTTCAACGGGTTTGACGAGGGGGCGGGCGTAGACATCATCATCAGGAACAACCTCGTCATCCAGGACGGCGAGGCCGGGGTCAGCTGGAACGGGCTGGTGTACAGCTCGTGGTCCAGTGTGCCCACGACGAACTGGTACATCTACAACAACGTCTTCGCGACCAACACCAAGGCGTCGGACATCGGTGGCCTCTTCATGTACAACGCGACCTCCGGCGTTACCGACAGATACTTCATATTCAACAACACCATGATCATGGACAACGCGGATGGGTATGCCTTCCCCGTGAACATCGGGAGCGACTACAACACCGAGGTCATCCTGATTAAGAACAACCTGTTCGTTACTCGTGGGACGGTGAACTCCTTCTACAGCTTCCCGATCTTCTACTTCAACGAGTACGACAGGGACGTGGACTACAACGGGTATTTCGAGTCCGGGGGCCTGTCCGGTCCGTTCA
>JADZDV010000240.1 GCA_020850915.1 Chloroflexota bacterium
AGCACCCCCACGATCAGATCCGGCGAGCGCTCCACGCATAGCCCCACCACCGTCTCCGCTCCAACCCCCAGCGAACGAAGGTGATGCGCCAGCTGATTGGCCCGCCGGTCAAGCGCCCCGTAGCTCAGGCTCTGCTCCCCGCACACCACCGCCACCGCATCGGCGTCGGGACGACCCACAACATGCGCACCGTACGCCTCCAAAAGCGTCCGCGCCCCGACCGGCCGCGCTGTCGCGTTCCACCCACACAGGATCCGAGACCGTTCCCCGCCGGAAAGAAGATCCAACCGACCGATCGGCCGGTCCGGCTGCGTCACCGCCGCTTCCAGCAGCCGCGCCAGACGCTCCCCAAGCGCCTCCACGGCCGACCGCTCGAACAAGTCGCTGCGATAATCGAGCCGCAGCCGCAGCTGCGCTCCCGGCAAGGCCGCCAGGCTCAGCGGATAGTGCGTGGCGTCGCGACCGCCGACCTTGCTCAGCCGCACCCCGCCCGCAGTCGCCGACCGGCGCGTATCGACCGGATAGTTTTCGACCACGACGACGGTATCGAACAGGTCGCCTATTCCGGCGTGCTCGTGGATGTCGGTGAGGCCAAGGTGCTGGTGCGCCATCAACCGCGACTGCCGCTCCTGCACCCCCTGCAGCAGCGCGAGCAGCGGCTGCTCCGCGGCCAGCTTCACCCGCAACGGCAGGGTGTTGATGAACAGTCCCACCATGCTCTCGATGCCGGGGATCTCCGGCGGACGCCCCGCCACCGTCACCCCGAACACCACGTCGTTTCGCCCGGTCAGCCGACCCAGCAGGATCGCCCACGCCACCTGGACGAAGGTGTTCAGCGTCAGACCCTGCGCGCGCCCCTGCCGCATCAGCGCAGACGTCTGCGCCTCGCTGAGCGCAAGCCAATGCTGCTCGGGCAGCACCGCTTCCCGCGACGGATCGCGCACCGCCAGATGCGTGCCATCCTCCAGCCCCGCCAGCGCCTCCCCCCACGCCGCCAGCGCCGCGGCGCGATCCTGCCGCGAAAGCCACGCCAGATACTCCCGGTACGGCGTCACCCGCGCCAGCCCCGAGCCGCCCCCCGCGTACAACGTCAGCAGCTCTCGCACCAGGATCGGCATCGACCAGCCGTCCAGCAGGATATGATGCGTGGTCAGCACCAGCCGGTGCTCCGACCCCGACATCCGCACCAGTGTGAACCGCACCAGCGGCGCCGTGCCGAGATCGAACCGCTCCCGCCGATCCTGCGCCAGCAAGTCCTCCAGCTGCCGCGCCCGCTCCGAGGCTTCCAGCCCAGATAGGTCGACTTGGCGCCACGGCACCGTGACCCGTCTCAGGATCACCTGGACGGGCTTGCTGAGGTCCTCGTGCTGGAAGCCGGCGCGCAGGCTGGCGTGACGTTCGAACAGGGCTTGCGCCGCAGTTCGCAACGTCCCTCCGTCGAGCGTTCCTTCCAGCACCAGATCAAGCTGCACCGCGTACACGTCGCGCTGCTGTTCGTCGTACAACGCATGGAACAGCAGCCCCTCTTGCAGCGGCGTCAGCGGCAGGAGGTCCTCGATCATTTATAGGCGCGCTCCAGGCGCTCGATCTCCGCCTGGCTCAGTCGCAGCAGCGGCAGATCGCTCGGACTGCGACCGCCCGCGCCCTCCTGCTCGGTATGGCGCACCAGCGCCGTCAGAGCCGCAAACCAGCACTCCGCCAGCTCACGCACCGACGCCTCGTCCACCAGCGCCGGCGCATAGCTCCATAGCGCCGTCAGTTCCACTCCCGCCGACCCCTCTAGCGCCAGCGCATTCACCTCCAGCACGTGCAGCAGCGGCATCGCCGGGTCGCCCCCACTCAGCAGCGCCGCCCCTTCCTCGGCGGGCCCCCAGTCCGCTCCACCGGGCGCCGCGATGCGGCCCAGATAGTTGAAGGCGATCTGCGCCGACGGATAAGCGCTCAACTGCGGTGCCGTCGCCGGATTCAGATGCTGCAACAGCCCATAACCTAGCCCGTGATTGGGCACCGAGCGCATTTGCTCCTTGATCAGCTTCAACGCCCGTCCGAGCACCTCTCCGCCCGCCAGCGCCTCCTCAACATCCAGGGTTCCCATGTCCAGCCGTACCGGAGACATGCTGGTGAACCAGCCGACCGTGCGCGACAGATCGATGCCGAAGGGCGGTTCCTCCCTGCCATGGCCTTCCACGTCGACGAGGATGGCGTCGCTTCCCTGCGCTCCATGCCGCCGGCGCCACTCGGCGATCGCCACCGCGAGACCGGTCAGCAGCACTTCATGGATGCCGCAATGGAACGCCGCCGACACCCGCGTCAACAACAGCGCGGTCACGGACGCCGGCAGCGTCAGCGCCAATTGCCCTGCCGTTCCCACCACGTCGCGCGCCGGGTCGAGCGAGCCTGCGACCAATGGGGCGAAGGGCGCGCTCAGCATCGCGCGCCAGAAAGCGAGCTCCTCGACCCGCCGGACATCGAGGGCTTGCTCGGCGAGCCAGTGCGCCCACCGGCGGAAGGAGGTTCCGCGCGGCGGCAGCTTCGGCGTCTCGCCGCGCGCGCACGCAGCCCACGCCGCGGCGAGGTCCGGCACCAGGATCCGCCACGACACTCCGTCGACCACGAGATGATGGATGCTCAGCAGCAGACGTCCCGGCGCACGTGCTCCCGCATCGAGCCATACCACCTGCACCATGACGCCCGCGGCCGGCGAAAGTCTCAGTTCGGCCGTATGCGCCTCCTCCGCAACGCGGGCCCGCAGCGCGGCATGGTCGAGGCCGGAACCATCGACCCGTCGCAGGCAAGAGCGTGCATCAACGGCGCCGGGGGGTGCAACCTCGAGCGCGAGGTCGCCGCCCTCGCCGCGAGCGACCCGAAGCCGCAATCCATCATGATGATCGAGTAAGGCCTGCAGCGCGCCGAGGAGTTGATCCTCCCGCAGGCTCGCCGGGACCTGCAGCACCAACGCCTGGTGGAAGCGGTCGATCGGACCTCCCCGTTCGGCCAGCCAGCGCATGATCGGTGTCGCCGGCAGCGGCCCGGCCGGCACGTCCGGCTCGCTCGTCGGCGCCTCCGCGGCAGGCATTACAGTCGCGGCCAGTCCCGCCACCGTCTGATGCTCAAACACCGCCCGCGGCGTGATCACCAGGCCTTGTTGCCGCGCACGGCTCACCAGCAGGATCGACAGGATGCTATCGCCGCCCAGCGCGAAGAAGCTGTCGTCGATGCCGACACGCTCCACACTCAGCACCTCGGCGTAGAGCGCACACAAGGCCTCCTCCGCGGGCGTGCGCGGCCCGCGCCACTCGGCCGCTGTCAGCTCCGGCGCCGGCAGGGCCCGTCGATCGATCTTGCCGCTCGCCGTCAATGGCAGACGCTCGAGCACCACGAATGCCGCCGGCACCATGTAATCCGGCAGACTCGCAACCGCATGCGCGCGCAGCATCGCGGCATCCAGCACCTGGTCCGCACGCCCCACCACATAGGCGACCAGTTGCTTGCTGCCGCGATCCTCCCGCACCACCACCGCCGCCTGCACCACGTGCGGATGGCGCATGAGCACCGCCGCGATCTCTCCAGGCTCGATCCGGAAACCCCGCAGCTTCACCTGATCGTCCGCCCGGCCCAGGAACTCCAGAACGCCGTCAGGCCGCCAGCGCACCAGGTCCCCGCTCCGGTACATCCGGCTCCCCGCAGCCCCGAACGGATCGGCCACGAACCGCTCCGCCGTCAGCCCCGCCCGGCCCAGATAGCCCCGCGCCAGCCCCACGCCCGCGACGTAGAGCTCCCCCGCCACCCCCGCCGGCACCGGCTCCAAGCCCGCGTCCAGCACGTACCCCTGCGTGTTCCAGATCGGACGACCGATTGGCGGATCGCCGGCGCCCGCCAGCGGATCGCTCATGGTTGCGCACACCGTCGTCTCGGTCGGGCCATAGGCGTTGATCATCCGCCGGCCCACTGACCAGCGGCCCGCCAGTTCGCCCGGGCAGGCCTCGCCAGCGACCACCAGCGTCTCCAGCGGCAGGTCCTCCGGCAGGCTCGCTACCACCGCAGGCGGCAGCGTCGCATGCGTCACCTGCTGCGCACGCATCACCTGCGCCAGGCCTTCCCCGCTGCGCTCCGCCCCGGGCAGAACCAGCGTCGCGCCGGAGGGGAGAACGGTTGCTATCTCGGAGATAGCAGCATCGAACCCCAGCGAAGCGAACTGCAGGACACGCGCCCCGACTCCAATGTCAAACCGATCGACCTGAGCCGCTGCAAGATTGGGAATACCGCGGTGCGTGACCACCACACCCTTCGGCGTTCCAGTCGAGCCCGA
>JADZDV010000241.1 GCA_020850915.1 Chloroflexota bacterium
GCCCCCCCCCCCCGCGGCCGGCCTCGGACAGGGCAGTCTGTTCGACGACCCCGCGCAGACCGAGGCCGGCGACATCCTGGCAACGCCGCTCCCGGTGGCGCCCCCGCTGACCCAGCGGCAGATGCTGACGTTCGAGAAGGAGTCGCTGGGCCTGTTCTTCTCGAACCACCCGTTCCAGGAGGCCTCGCGCTGGCTGCTGAGCCAGGTCACCACGACGTCCGACCAGTTCGGGCCGGACCTGGCCGGCGAGAAGGTCACCATTGCCGGCGCAGTCAGCGGCGTGCGACGGATCATGACCAGGAAGGGCGAGACGATGGCGGTCGTCACACTCGAGGATCTCTCCGGCGCGTTCGAGGTGGCGGCCTTCCCACGGACGTACAGCCAGTTCGAGAGCGTCTGGGTAGAGGACCACATCTTGCTTGTTCAAGGGCGGGTGGACGTGCGGGACGATCGCTGCCAGGTGATCTGCGAGCGCGCGGAGATCTGGGAGGCGCCAGCCGGTCAGCCGCCCGAGGCCGCGCCCGAGCCGTTGGGGAACGACGGCGCATCCGGCAGCCTGGACGCGGCCACGGACCCGCGGCCCGCGGCGAAACGGAACGCCAACGGGTACGGCGGGAGCGGGACGAACGGCAACGGTCACTCGAAGACCAGTGGGAACGGCAACGGGCGCTCCAACGGCACCGGGCACGGGGACGGGCATGGCGGCGCGTCGAAGCCGGCCGCCCTCGCGGCGCGGCGGCTGGTGCTGACGGTGCACCCGAGCGGAGACGCGGCGGCCGATCGCGAGCTGGTGGACAGGCTCCACAGCCTGCTCGACCGGGAAGGGCCCGACCGCTATCAGCTCCTGCTGGCGCTGCCGACCCGCACGGTGCGCCTCCGCGGCTCGGGACACCGCACCAGCTACTCACAGGCACTCGAGGAGAGCCTGCGCGAACTGCTCGGCGAAGCGAACGTCGAGGTCCAGCCGATCCGCGAGTGAGCGGAGACACGGGGAAACTGTGTCGAACTTGTGCCACCTGGGCGCACCTGGCACGGGGCGGATCGTCGTAGACTGGACGCCTCCACTTTACGGAACGGTTTGACAGAACCGGGAGGTCGGCAATGCTGGCCCGGAGGCGCTTTCCCGTCTTCTTCACGGCGGCCCTGGTGGGGGCCGTCCTCGTGCAGCTCTCCAGCGGACTGGTCGTGCGCGCGGCGGCCGGCTACAGCCTGGACACGTTCACCGTGGCGGAGCGCCGCAAGGACCAGATTCAGCCGCGCGTCGCCGGCGACTGGGTTGTCTGGAAAGACTATCGGAACCTCTCGATGCGCCAGGTGGACGAGAGTCCGAACGGGCAGGTCTTCGCCTACAACCTGAGCACCGGCGAAGAGCGGCAGCTCAGCAACAAGGATGCCGACCATCCATCCATCTCGGGCACGCTCGTCGTCTGGGCCGCGGCTTTTGGCCGGGGCACTGAGATTCAGGGCATCGACCTGGTCGGCGGCGAGCTCTTCGGCGTCACGGATGCCAACGGACGCCAGGAGAGGCCGGCTATCTCTGACACGATCGTCGTCTGGCAGGACAATCGCAGCGGCAACTGGGACATCTTCATGCGAGACCTGCAAGTCAGCTCGGAAGTGCCGGTCGTGGAGGACCTGTCAGACCAGGAATTGCCGGCCGTCTCCGGCCACACGATCGTCTGGCAGGACTGGCGAGGCAGCGGCCCGAACATCTACGGGTTTGACCTGGACAGCCAGCAGGAGTTCCGGGTGACCTCGACCAACGACGCCTTCGAGCCGGCGGTCTCGGGACGCTGGGTGGCCTGGCATGCGCCGCGGGAGCGCGCCATCTACGCGCAGAACCTCGACGACGGGACGCCGATTCGGCTGAACAGCGCCAGCGCCGGCAACCGCTACCAGGTGGCGATCTCTGGTGACCTCGTTGTCTGGACGGACGAGCGCAACGGCAATCGCGATATCTGGGGCTACGATCTCCGGACGAAGACGGAGTTCCCGGTCACCCAGCGAGCGACGGACCAGGACTATCCGGCGGTTGACGGCGCGCGCATCGTCTGGAGCGACGCGACCGGCGCAAACCGCGATATCCGCGGCGCGAACGTCAATCTACCCGAGCGCGCGACCGCCGCCCTGCCCTGAGCCCGAGCCTGTCTCGGGCGCCCCGGCGCCGGCCGGCGTGGCCGGCTTGCCGGGTGTGCCGGCTCGTTCGCCGATCGACGTGGGCGTGGCGTGCCGGGCGGCTGCCAGGCGAGTGTGTCGGAGGCGCAGCGCAACCTGCAGGTTGAGGCAGGTGCTCGGGTCGTCCAGCCGGTGACCGGAGATCTCGGCGATGCGCTGCAAACGGTAGAGCACCGTGTTGCGATGCAGGCGGAGGCGGGAGGCTGTCTGCTTCGCGCTGGCGCCGGCGGCGAAGTAAGCCTCCAGCGTCGGGATGAAGTCGGCGCCGTACTGGCGGTCGTGCGCTTCGAGCGCGCCGAGCACGGCTGCCTGGAACGCCTCGGCTTCCGGGCTGCCGTGCAGGCGGCGCAGGAGCCGATCGAGGCCGCAGTCCGGCTCCGCCAGCAGACCGGTCACGCGACGTCCCCGCGGGCGGCCAGGTCTGGCTGCAGCCGTCGCGCAGTGGAGACCGCGGCGATCGGGCGATCGAGCCGATTGGCTCCGCCAACCAGGAGTGTGGAGGCAGGGGGCGCGTTCATCCAGGCCTGCTCGACGGCGACCACATCTGGAACGGTATCTGCCGGCCAGTGGCCGTGGGTAGGCCGCGGTGCACAAATCGTTGGGCCGGCAGTTATGCTGAAGGAACAAGTAGTATTGCTCCATGAGCAGTAGCGGACGGTTTGACGGTCGCGCCGCGGACGAGCCGCGACCGTGCAGCATCGAGGCGGGCTTCGTGGAGCTGCACCCCGCCTCGTGCCTGATCAAGACGGGTCGGACCTGGGTGCTCTGTACGGCCACGGTGGAGGAGCGCGTGCCCCCATTCCTCGAGGGCACCGGCCGGGGCTGGGTCACTGGCCAGTACGGCATGCTGCCGGGCTGCGGCCCGGGCCGCATCCCTCCGGCCCGCAATCAGGGCGGCCGGGCTGAAGAGATCAGCCGCCTGCTCGGCCGAGCGCTCCGGGCCGCGGTGGACATGGCGGCGCTCGGCCCCCGCATGGTGACGGTGGATGCCCAGGTGCTCCAGGCGGACGGCGGCACCCGCACGGCGGCGATCACCGGTGGCTACGTCGCGTTGGCATTGGCGCTGGCGGAGCCGCGGCGCGCGGGGCTGATCGAGACCGACCCGCTCAAACGCCAGATCGCCGCGATGAGCGTTGGACTGGTTGGCGGCGAGCTGCTGCTCGACCTGAACTACCAGGAGGACGCGCGCGCTGACGCGGACTTGAACGTCGTCATGGCGGCGGATGGCGGGCTGGTGGAGGTCCAGGGCACGGCGGAAGGCGAGCTGTACACCAGGGCGCAGCTCGCACAGCTCCTGGACCTGGCCGACCTCGGCATTCGACAGCTCGTCGGACGCCAGCGCGAGGCGACCGCCGGGCGCTGATCGATGGGTTCTAGCAAGACCTCGTCTCCCGCGCGCGGGACGCCGTGGTATCGCGCCACGTGGTTCATGGTTCTTGCGCTCGTCGCCCTCCCACCAGTAGGGGCGCTGCTTGTCTGGCTGTTCGCGCGCCGCTGGCCAACCTGGCTGAAGCTCGCCCTCACGCTCTACGCGGCCTTCATGCTGCTGACGTGGCTTCCCTCCTTCAGCGTGATGCCCGGTCTATCGGGCCAGCCAGCGCCAACGCCGATGCAACGCACGATCCCAGCGCCGCGGCCCACGCCAGCTCCAGCCGGCCGTGCTAGCCAGGACCGGGGCCCAGGAGCCTGCCCACGGTGCGCAGCAAGTTGAGCGGGCTGACCGGCTGGCGGGGGAGGCTGGTCCTGGTGACACCCATCGCGGGCGCGCATGAGACGCCCGCGGATCAACGCCCCTGCTTGAACAGGTCCACGTACTTCCGCGTCAGCTCCACGTACTGGAAGCCATACTCCCGCGTCGGGAGGATGCCGGACGCCTCGCCCAGCTCGTTCCAGGTCTCGACCGCCATGATCTGGCGGCCGGAGGCGACGGCGCGCCGGAGGTTCTCCTCGTACCAGGCGCCGTCGCGGCGATCGGTGCAGTGGCGATCCGCGCTGTTGCCGCCGAACTGGGTGTTGCAGAAACCAGGGCCGACCTGGGCCACCGTCATGGCGGGGTCTGGATTGAAGCCGAACGGCGCCGCGCCCCAGCCGTAGAGCCCCTCCGTCAGGATGGGCGTCTCCGGCACGACGTTCTTACTGTCCTTCCACTGCCACTCCCGCACGATGTACGGCCGGAGCCCGCCGAAGTCGCGCTGGAACTGCTCGTAGACATAGTCAAAGGTGGACTGGTTGAAGGCGGAGACGCGCTGCGCGTCGTAGATCCAGACGATCGGCTGATCGCCGATCGCGGCCCAGTGTCGCGGGGGGACTCGCGAGAACCAGTCACGGATCGTGACGTAGAAGACCTGCTTGCCGACCCGCGTTGTCAGGTCCAGGTTGTTCATGATGGTGGTGTCGAGAAAGAGGGCGGTCTTCAGCGGCGTGCCGCGGTCCGCCAGGCGATCCAGCGCCTCCACCATGGGCGGAATGCCCTGGGTTGCGAAGAGGTTGAGCTCCGGGGCCGGCGCGACCCGCCGATCGTACTGTCCGGGCTCGCCCCAGTAGTCCGGCAGGATGAAGTCGAGCCCGGCCTGGAGCATCCAGTTGAACTGGCGCTCGTACCAGTCCGGGTCGGTGAAGCTCATGTTCTCGACGTCCAACGGATGGTACGGATAGGGATCGAAGCCGCGCTCGGCCAGGCGCTGGCGATAGCCGGCTGATTCGAACCAGTAAAAAAAGTAGACTCCGGCCACGCGCTCATTCGCGCCGAAGCTGCTCAGGGCGAAGTCCTGGTAGCTGGGGAGGCGATACGGGCCTGGCCGCGCCCACTCCGGCTCCGCGGTTGGCCAATCGTCGCGCTCGATAGCGGCGCTGGTCTGCCACGGGATGAGGAGAGAGGAGGCGATGAGCAGAACGAGGCCGACATGAACCGGCCGATGCGCACGACGCATGCTGGCTCCGAAGGAGTGGTGCGGCTAGCAGAGTATACGACGCCCTCCAGCGCCTCGGATCTCTATGGGGTGCGCCCTGAACATGTCGCGGCACCGATCGTCCGTGTCAACAGAAGTCGGTCAGACCCCTCTCTACGGAAACCACGTGCTCGCTCGACGCCGAGCTAGGCCCGTGTCCGGCGCCGATCGCTGCTACACTTCGCTCCAACAACCGGGAGCCGTGCATGGTGAGATCGCTGGTCAAGCTCGTGCCCTTGCTCTGCTGCGCCACCCTGCTGAGCGGCGCCGCTGCGCCGACCACCCATGCGCTAGCGCAGCCAGAGCCGGAGATACCTCAGATGAGCGTGCTGCCGAACGGCCTGCAGGTCGTGACTCTGCAGCGACCGCGGAGTCCGGCGTCGGCCCTGGATCTGGAGATCCGCGCCGGCTCGCGGTATGAGGACGCCGGCACGGACAGCGCCGCTCAGCTCCTGCAGCGGATGTACCTGCGGGGCACCGCCGCGCGCCCGACCCGCGACGCTGTGCTCAGCCCGATCCTGGCGCGCGGCGGCGCGTTCGACGCGGAGGCGGACTGGGAGACGCTCCGGTTCACAGCGACAATGGGGCGGGACGATCTGGCTGTCGCGCTGGACGTACTCGGCGACGTGGTGCTGAACTCTCTGTTCGACGCGGACATGGTGGAGCGAGAGCGGCGCGCGCTGCTCAAGGACCTGCGCGAGATCCAGGACGATGGCAACAGCCTGGCGTTCGACCTGTTCGAGCGCCAGATGTTCCGGGACCACCCGATGGCGCACCTGCCGGCGGGCAGCGAGACGGGTGCGCAGTCGCTCACTCGCGATGCGCTGCTGGGCTTCCGGGATCGCCAGGCCCACGCCGGCAACGCCGCCATCGCGATCGTCAGCCCGTTCGCTCACGCCGACGTGGTCGCCGGCGTGGCCGCTGCGCTCGGCGCGTGGCCGGGCGGCCAGCCGACCGGGCCGGGCGATCCCCTGGCCCCGCCCGGGGCGGGCGAGCAGCTCACGGCGACGGCGGGTGAGAGCCAGGCCCAGGTCGTCGTCGGCGTGCCGACGATGGACGTGCGGAGCGCCGACCGCTACGTGCTGCAGCTTCTGCAACAGGGAATGAACGGCTTTGGCGGTCGCCTCTTCCAGAAGGTGCGCCAGGAGCGCGGCCTGGCCTACACGACCTACGCCGGCGCCGACTTCACCACCCTGGCCGGCGTGCTCTACTTCTACGCTGGCACGCCACCCGAGGCCGCGGACCAGGTGGCTGACCTGCTGCGCGCCGAGCTTCTCCGCCTGCGCGACGAGCCGTTCACCGCGGCTGAGCTGGAGCGCGCACGCGGCGGCTCGATCGGCAGCTACTAGATCGGCCTGGAAACGGCCAGCTACTACGCTGGCTTCCTGGCCTCCAGCGCCATCAATGGTCGGCCGCTGGAGGTCCAGCCACGGATCGACGGGCTCCGAGCGGTGACGGTGGACGACGTGCAGCGGGTGGCACGGACGTACTTCGAGCCGGCGCGCATCACTCAGGTGATCGTGCGCCCCGAGGAGGCGCCGTGACGCCGCGGCGGCCAGCCCGCCGCTTCCTCCGTCTGAGACAGGCGGCGCTGCTGTCGGTTGCAGCGGCGTGCGCCCTGACGACGGCGTTCCAGCCCGCCGACGCGGCGGAGCCGGCGCCGACGCTCCAGGTCCGGACCTTCGCGAACGGCCTGCGGGCCGTCATCCAGGAGCGTCCCTGGAGCCGCGTCTCGGCCATCTCCGTCGGGATCGCGGGCGGCTCGCGCCACGAGGATCCCTCGACGGTGGGCGCGGCGCACTTCATGGAGCACATGTACTTCCAGGGCACGCCGCGGCGTCCCAGCGTCGCCATCGCCCAGCAGGATCTGGAAGCGGTCGGGGGCTGGAACAACGCCTGGACCAGCACCGAGTCGATCAACTTCCAGATCATGGTCCCGGCGGAGGCGTTCGACCTGGGGCTGGACATCCTGAGCGACAGCCTGGTGAACGCGCTGTTCCCAGCCGAGCAGCTCGAGCGAGAGCGGCGGGTGGTGATCGAGGAGCTGAACGGCTCGCGCAATACGCCGTGGCGCTACGGGCTGGAGCTGCTCCAGAGGCAGGTGCTGGCCGGCCACCCGGCCGCGCAGCTCCCGGCCGGAAGCCGGGAGACGGTGCAGTCGATCAGTCGGGACACGATCCTGAAGTTCCGGGACGAGCACTTCGTGGCCGCGAACATGGTGGTCGCGGTGGTAGGCAACGTCCAGGCCGCGGAGGTGTTCCCCAAGCTGGAGGCGGCGTTTGCCAACATGCGCCAGGGCCCGGTCCCAACGTCGCTGCCGTCGGCGCCGCCGCCGCCGAAACCGGGCCTGACCACAGTGGACATGCCGATCCAGCAGGCTCAGATCTCGCTGGGAATCCCGGTGGTCGGTGAGAATAGCCCAGACCGGTCGCCGCTGGAAGTGGCGGCCAACCTGTTGGGCGACGGCGGCCAGCGGCTGCGACGAACACTGGTGGACGAGGAAGAGGCGGCGTCCGGCGTTGGGACGGCCTACTGGCAGTTCAGCGACGTGGGCGTGTGGGTAGCGGTGGCCTCCGCCGATCCCAAAGACGCCGACCGGGCGATCGCCCTGGTGCGCGGCGAGCTGGCGAAGCTGCGTGAGGCGGCGCCTGATGACGAGGAGGTGGCGGCGTCGATCGGCAATCTGGTCGGCTCGGCGCGCCTGGCGCGCGAGGGCAGCATGGCCGAGGCGGTGAGCATCGCGGACGGCTACGTGACCAACACCTACGAGACACTGGAAGAGTACGTAGATCGCATCAGCAGGGTGACCCCGGCGGATGTCCAGCGCGTGGCGCGACAGTACCTCGACCCGGCACAGCTCACGATCGTCGAGGTGCGTCCCCGGCCGAACGGTTGATGGACGCCAGATCGGAGTGCGCGCGAGTCGGAGCGCAACTGGCCGACGCGCAAGCGCTCAAGACAATGTGATCTGACCGGATCGGGCACACGCTCTCGGCGCGGGCAGTGACGGGGGTGTGACAACCACTGGCCCGCTGAACCGTCCGCGGTATAGCCGGAGAGCCGAAAGCAAGCGGAACGACTGGGCCATGATCTCCCGAGCAGTTGAGAGAAATCGGGGCCTTGTGATCTGGCTGTGTCGCGGTGTGTGGGGCCGTTACGCGCTTGGAGTGCGTCTGGTGCGGCGCTGTGATGTTCCGAGAACGAAGCGCCGCCTATGATGGCTGCCAGGACGCGCCAGGGGTTGTCGGTGACTCGCGAGCGCCGGCGCCGGCGCTGTCTCTTCTCTGAAGGAGGGATGCCGAGTGCCGGATATCGAGCTGAAGAAGATTCAGCCAAACAAGCTCAATCCCCGTCTGAAGTTCTCCAAGGCGGGGCTGGACGATCTCGCGGCGAGCATCAAGCAGTACGGCATTCTGGAGCCGATCCTGGTGCGCCCGGTCAACGGCCATTATGAGGTCGTGGTTGGGGAGCGGCGCTACCGCGCCGCGCAGCAGGCGGGCCTGGATACCGTGCCGGTGGTGGTCAAGGAGTACAGCGACGAGGAGGTGATGGAAGTCAACCTCGTCGAGAACGTCCAGCGCGAGGACCTGTCCGCGGTTGAGAAGGCCAAGCTCTGTCAGGAGCTGCGCCGCCGCTTCTCGGACAAGTACCAGAGCTGGGACGCGCTCGCCCGCCGGATCGGCGTGGAGCCCTCGACGGTCCGGACCTGGATGCGGACCCTCGGTCTTCCCGAGGAGGTCCAGGAGATGATCGCGCCGCGGGAGACCCAGCGCGTCCCCGAGGGACGGCTGGACTACCGCACCGCTCTCGAGATCGCCCAGTGGATCAAGGAGCCATCGATCCAGGCGGAGGTTGCCGCGAAGCTGGCCGACGAGCCGCTGCCTCGCAAGGTGCGCGAGGAGGTGATCCGCCGAGCCGCGACTCAGCAGCCGGCGCGGGTGGAGCGCGAGAGCCGCGAGACGCCCAAAGAGGAGGTCTCACGGATCGTCCAGGAGGTCTCCCGCGAGGTGCGGCCGACGATGGTCTTCAGCCACCGCCACTACCGCGCCGTGCTGGACGGCACCAAGACGCAGAGCACGCGACGCCGACCAGACCCCCAGATCCAGAAGGGTGCCCTTGTGCGCGCAGCGGTCACCCACTTCGCGGACCTGGAGATCACGGACGTTGTACGCAAGCGTCTGGGCGAGTTCACCGACGAGGACGCTCGTCGCGAGGGTGGGTACAACCTGACCGAGTTCCAGGAGTACTGGCGCCGGCTGAACGGCGACTGGAACCCGGATGAGGTGGTCTACCTGATCAACTTCCACGTTGCGCGGGTTCGCTAGACGAGCCCGCGCAACGGCGGCCTGGAGGGAGGAGACCGGGAGCTGGCGGGTCGGGGCGGAAACCTCGCGCCCGACTGACACCCCGGTCTCTCCTGTCCAGGGTCTTACGCTCCAGGGTCTTACGCTCCAGGCTCTTACTCCGGCTGCCAGTCCACGCCGCCACTGGCGCCGCCGCGGCTGATGGCAACGAACTCCAGCCAGCCCAGCAGCGAGCGCTGCGTCGGCAGGCCGAGGTCGTCCGGCGGATCCCACGCCGCCCAGACCTCCTCGCGATGGTCGCTGATCATCGCCGCGGGGACGCTCAGTCCCTGCTGGCGCACCGTCGCGCCGGTCGAGTCGGAGAGGACCCGGAACGGCAACCCCAGCTCCGCGGCCAGTCGCGCGCTGACCTCTGGTGGGTCCGGTGTGACGACCAGCACCTCGCAGTGGCGGTCGACGTACCCGGGATGATGCCGCTTCAGGCGGCTCAGCTCGGCGCGGCAGCGGGGACAGCCCGCGCCGTGCAGGAAGAAGATCGCCAGGTTCTTGCGCAGCCGGAAGTCCCAGAGCCGGACGGTGTGTCCGTCGGCGGCGGGCAGGGTGAAGGCCCGCGCGAACCGCCCGGAGCGCGGCCCGCGGATGATCGGCGCGGCGGGCTCGTCGATGCTCATGACCCTTCCAAAGCCGCGGATGGTCCGGCTAGCGTCGGGTCGGCGAAGGGGCGGGGGTGGGGCGCGCGGGCGGAGCTGGCAGGGCGGTGGGCGCCGGAGCCGGGGCGGTCGCGCCGGTTCCCGATGATGTTGACGATCCGCCAGGGGTGGAGGCGTCGGGGTTTGGCAGCGGCACCTGGAGCAACGGCTGGGTGTCGCCGGTGACCATCGGCAGCCGGCCATCCCAGCGGGTCCAGCGGAGATAGTCGACAAGCTGCGGCGTGATGCTGGTCGTGCGGACCTGGTTGGCCTGCGCCTCACCCCGCGCTCGCTCGATCTGGGCGTTGGCCTGCCCCTGGGCCTCGGCGAGCGCCTGATCTGCCTGGATCTTCTTCTGTGCCAGGATCTGCTGCTCGGTCTCTACCGCCTGGGCAGCGGTCTGCTTCCTCTCGATCGCCGCCTGGTACTCGGGCGAGAACATGATGTTCGAGATGTAGATGTCGTCCACGACAATGCCGTACCGCTGGAGGTTTTCGCCAAGCCGCTCCCTGGCACGGTTGCGAATCTCGTCGCGCTTGGCGAGGATGTCCGTGACCCGGTACTGCGGCACGACCTCCTTGATGAAGTCACTGAAGGCCGGGTCGATCACCTTCTCGGCAAAATCCAGGCCGACGTTCTGATAGAGGTCGTTGGCGCGGTTCTGCTCCAGGTGGTAGTTCATCGTACCGGAGAGCTTGACCGACTGGAGCTCCGCGCTGGCGGCGTCGATATCCTTGAAGTTGTGGGGCTGGACGCGCGTGTTCACTTGAATGATGCGCTGAGCGATCGGGATCAGCAGGTGGAAACCGGGCAGCAGGACGCCCGGCTCGACGCGACCGAACGTCGTCACGACGCCGACGTTGCCCGCCTGGACGACCGCGCCAGACATGTAGGTCAGTGCCACGCCGAGGACGAGCAGCCCGACGATCAGGAACCGTCCAATCGCCCAGACGTGCGAGCCGGCGCTGCGTGGGAATCGCGGAAGCTCTAGATCGCGTCGGTCCATGGTGAAACACCCCTTCTCAGCCGGCTGCAGCCCAGGCTGTGCCTGCCGCGTCCGCCCCCGGCGGCGAACCCAAGGCTGCCAGGCCCGTGCCCGGTCAGACCGCCCGTCACGATCAATCCGCCAGGGCCGGTACGGCGCAAGTGTACGCCTCACGAGCGAACGCGGGCCGATCTTTCGAGAGATGGAACGGGCGGCCGTGCCGTCTGGCTGAGACCGCCTCTGATCCCGCCTGACCTGTGTTGACACAGCCGTCGTCGGGGCGCAGCGGGCAGCGCCTCTGCAACATCTCAGACCAGCCCATCGGGGTCGGCGGGCGGAGCAAGCAGCGCCCCGACCGGATCACCCGCGTTGTCGGGGGCACACGGGAGCCGGGGAGCGGGTGCGACCGACTTGTGTTGAGAACGGCCGTTGTAGGGGCGCCCCAACCGGTCTGTCGGCCACGCTGCAACCTCTTTCGGGCGCACTCCCGGGGAGGGTAATGCTTGTCTGGAGCCGCCTCGGCATAGTAGCCTGCGACCAGATAGGACAGCGCTTCGCCAAGGATGAGCGGTAAGGGGTGTTGAACATGAGAAGAGGATGGCTCGGTGAGTCCGCCAGCGTGAGGGGCGCGCTCGCAGTCGTGCTGGCGTGCGTGGTGGGGCTCGGGGCGTGCGCGCCCGCGGCGCCGGCGAGCAAGCCGGTCGAAGCTCCGACCTCCGCGCCGGTAGCCGCCCCGGCCGCTCCCGCGAAGCCGGCGGATGCCAGCGCGGCAAAGCCCGCGACGAGCCCGGCGGCCGCGGCGAGTCCTGTTGCGTCGCCGGCGGCCCCGGCTGCCTCGCCAGCGGCCGCGAGCGGGCCGCTGACCACCCTCAGGCTCGCCGCGACGGCCTCGATGAACTACGTGAGCGTCTACGTGGGCGTCGAGAAGGGCACGTTCTTGAAGTACGGTCTGGACGTGAAGCCGAACCTGCTGGCTAGCGGCCCCGAGGCGGTGAAAGCCGTCCAGGCTGGCGATGCGGAGATCGGCGGCGCCAACTTCGCCACGCTCATCTCAGCACGAGCTGGCGGGACGAACCTGAAGGGCTTCGCCCTGCTGATGAGCGACCCGACGGTGCTCAACAACGACGACACCCTGGCCATCCTCGTCCCGCCCGGCTCGCCGATCCAGAAGGTCGCCGACCTGGCCGGCAAGAAGGTGGGCCTTACCGTCGGCGGGGCGGTCGATCCGTACATGCGGCTCCAGCTCCAGGACGCGGGCGTGGACCCGAGCAAGGTGGAGCTGTTCAACGGCACCTTTGCCAACATGCCTTCCATTCTGAAGAGCGGCAGCGTGGACGCCGCCCTGTTCCAGGAGCCGTACGGTGAGCAGTATCTGAACGACGTGCCGGGTGGCCGCGTCCTGGTCCGGGGCGGCGGCAAGGTTGCGTTCCGCATCCAGGCCGCGGCGACTGACGAGTGGCTGGCGAAGAACCGCCCGCTCGCCGAGAAGTTCGCCACGGCGCTGGCTGAAGCCAGTCAGTACGTCCGCCAGAACCCGGAAGAGAGCGCGACGATCTCCACCCGCTGGCTGCCCGGCCTGTCGGCGGTCGTGGCGCGCAAGGCGATGACCCACCTGGACTTCGACCCCCGCCTCTCGCCGTTCATGGCCACCTCCTGGGAGGGCGACGCCAAGACGCTTCTAGACCAGAAGCGCACGACGCGGCTCGTGTCATTCAACGAAGGGTTCGACTCGACGATCCAGGACGGGGTGCTCCAGCAGCAGCCACAGTTCTTCTCGGACTTGAAGCCCATCCCGCGGTAGCAGGATGGGCCGCGACCGCGCGGCCCCCGCGCGACGTCAGGCCCGAGTGAGCCACGGCCATGTGCGCTCGCCGCGCCGCGGCGCGAGCGGCACCCGCTCGTTGATAGGACCGTTCGATCCATCCGGGTTGGTCATCGCCCAGCCGGTCTGCTCGCCGTCCCGGGGCAGGCTGTCCGGGAGGTCCCAGGCGAGATAGACCGTGGTCCAGCGCGGCATGGCGCCAACCCCAACTGACCAGTGCTGGCGCGCGTACTGGAATGTCGGGGCGCTGCTTGCTGGGCGCGTGCAACATCGGAGACGACGGTATCGGGGCCAGCGGGCGCAGCAAGCAGCGCCCCTACCGGCCTGTCGACCACCCTGCAACTTTTCTCGGGCGCAGCCTCATGCAGGTTGACGAACAAGCGTCCAGATCTAGACCGGCACTACCGGGTCTTTCTGCTCGATTCAGAGCGGGGAACGGCACGAGCTGAATGCGGTACGAGGTTGCATGAGCCGTCCGACATGGCGCGGACAGGGCGGGCGGCAGTCGGCAGGGGCGTGCAGCTCGTTCGGCGCGATGGCGAGGCTGACGTCGGTCAGCTCGTGTTCGAGTGCCTCGCGCGCCGGGGTGGTGTGGCGGCCGGTTCGGAGCGGGATCTCATCGAGGCAGAGGGTCACCACGAACGCCAGGCCCATGGCCGTGGCGCTCACGGATAACAGGTCGGCGATCACCGTGGCGAGGCTGGCCCGGACCGCCTCCCGCAAGGCGTCGAAGGGCAGCCGGGCCTGGGGGCCGCGGAGCGGTGCTGACGCTGTGCCGTTGCCCCGGGCGCGAGGAGCACCTGGGGGTTCTGACTCTGGGCCGGACGATCCGCGGGGATGGCCTGGCGCAGTCCAACTGGCGGGCTGGCGCTCAGGACGACCTGGGTGCGCGATCGGCTCACTCGGGTGCGTTCGCGCCAGATCCTGGCTGCCGGCCGTCGCACGCGATGACTCGTCCCTCGTCGCACGCGGGGTGCGTTCTGAAGATAGTCGAGGGCGGTGAGGCGGACTGCCATTGACGACCTGCCCCTGAATAGCACACAGGTGAGTCACACGGCACGGGGGCGATGCGCGGGAGAGGCTGCACGTGTGGAGCTGGAAGAAGAGCCAGACGACAACCTGGCCGGAGCCGATGGAGGCGCTTGAGCAGGCCGGTCGTCCGGCGGGTCTACCGCCGGACGAGGGCGCGGCGCTGGATGCGTTGGCGGCGCTGCTGCGCACGCTCGGCGAGTATGGCTTCGACCTGGACCGCCAGGACGCGGCGAGCTTCCGACACGCTTGCGACGCCTGGGCTCGGCACCTCTTGATCGTCTCGCAGCCGCCGGAGGCGGCCCGCCAGCAGGCGGCCGCGGCGCCTGGTGAGCGGGACTGGCTGGGACTGCGGCAGTTCGTCGCGGCACGGCGTAGGGACGAGCAGCAGTACGTTTTCAAGACGCTGAACGACCTGCGACAGGTGATCTGGACGTTCGTCCAGGGCCTCCAGACCGCGTTTGCCGAGGATGAGCAGACGGACGATCGACTGCTGAGCCAGTTCGAGCGGCTCAGGACAGTGGACGGCCGCGACACCGAGGAGATCAAGCGTGAGGTGGCCAGTACGGTCGCGACGCTCACCGGGCTGGTGGAGGAGCACAAGCGCATCCACCAGATGCGGGTGGAGCACCTGGCCGCGCGGGTGGCTGAGCTGGGCGGACAACTGAAGGTGGCGCGGCACGATAGCACGATCGATCCCCTGACGCGAGCGTTCAACCGCCGGGCTGCCGAGGAGCAGCTCTCCAGGACGGTCTACCTGCGGGATGCGTTTGGCCAGTCGGCGTGCCTGCTCCTGGCGGACCTCGACAACCTGAAGATCCTGAACGACACGCACGGCCACCAGGCCGGAGACGCGGCGCTGAAGGCGTTCGCGGACTGTCTGGTCCGGAGCTTCCCACGCCGAACGGATACCGTCGCCCGATTCGGCGGAGATGAGTTCGTCGTGATCATGCCGGAGACGTCGCTCCAGGACGGCGTGCGCCTGACTGAGCGGCTCATGCGGCTCGTCCGAGCGACCGAGGTGTCGCACGAGGGCGTGTTCCTGAGGCTGACGACGTCCGTTGGCATTTCCGAGCTGGGCTGGTCGGAGACGCTCAGCAGTTGGTTCAACCGCACGGACCAGGCGCTGTACCGCGCCAAGCAGACCGGCCGGGACCAGTTCGTCGAAGCGGTCGGGCCGGGGCCGTCAGAGATCGAGCGCCGATAGCACAGCGGCGATCACTGGGCTGTCGTGAAGCTCCAGCGTAGATCCGGGCCACCGCTCCACTGGAAGCGCGCGGTGTAGCGTGTGTTTGGCTTCAGTGGAGCGCGGGGGACGATGGTCGGCTGGCCGAAGGCGTCCACCAGGTCGACCGGGACCTCGACGTCCGCGCCGTTGTTCTCGTACAGCCGCGCGGAGAGCTGGCCTCCTGGCGTGGCGCCGCCCAGCAGCAGGGTGACGGGAAAGCCGAACGGTCCCGTTCGGTCGCTCGCTACGGCATAGTCGTCACACACGCAGCCGATCGGCACACCGCTCTGGCCGTCGCCCGGGTAGCGGCCAACCGCGCTGGAGAGATCGCGACGGCCGGCAAGGTCCAGCACCGCGTTAGCCGAGGCGTCATCTGAGCGGCGACCAAACCCGCCGAACTGCGCGGCGAGGTCCAGCAGGACGGCCCGGTGGTAGACGCTGGCGAGCCACCCGGCCACGATGCGCTCCGGGTCCGGCTCGCCGAGGCTCATCACCTCGCCGACTCGGGAGAGGGCGGGCGGGCGGCCCGTGTTTGCCCGGGTCACCCGGATGGCGGGCGTCTCGCCGGTGAAGAGGTCTGAGCCGGGCATCTCGCCGTTCAGGTTCGAGTCGTTGCTGGCGCTGGCGTACTGAGCGTGCGCGCCGGCTGAGGTGTCGAGCGCGCTGTGGCGCAGGAGGGGCAGCGCGCCAGCCCTGGCGCGAGCACCGTTGGCAGCGGCCAGTGCCCGCGCGGCGAACTGCTCCGTCGTGGTGGGCTCCTTCGAGGGCACGGCCGTGACGGTCGAAGCCGGCGGCGCGACATCCTGAGGCTGGGCAGACGCCGCGCGAGGCGCGGGTGGCTGGAGCACCGGTCGGGTCCGCTCGGCCAGGATTGGCGCGGGCTCCGCGGAGCGCGCGGTGGGCGCCGCGACGGCTGGTGATGGCGGTGTGGCCGGGGTAGCGGCGGCATGAGCCCCCAGCGCCGGCACGCGAACGGTGAGATCCTGCACCGTTGGCGTCGGGGCGATCGTCGGCGTGGCTGGCACGGTGGTCGGAGCCGGTAGGGTGGTCGGAGCCGGCACGGTCGGCGTGGCAGTGGGTTCGGCCACGACGCGGAAGGCCTGCTGGGTCTCGGCGATGTGGTCGGCTGTGTCTCGAGCGCGCGCCTTGATCACGACGCGCCCGGTCTGGGAGGTGCTCACAGTCCAGCTTCTCCGGCAGGGGGAGACGCCGCCACACGTGTAGCTGCGCGTCTCCTTCAGCGCGTCGTCGCCGGTGTCTACGGCCCACCACCAGA
>JADZDV010000242.1 GCA_020850915.1 Chloroflexota bacterium
AACGGCCTCTCGCTTATGCCCGCCCGCGAGAGAACCCCATGACCGTCAATACACCTATCAGGAGCGCCACGGGGAGCATAGTTCGGCTTACCAGGCGCGTCAAGCGATTCACGGTCGCTGGGTGCGCCCGCAAGTGTTGCAGCGTGGTCGACAGTCCGGTAGGGGCGTTGCCTGCTGCGCCCGCTGGCCCCGATACAGTCGTCTCCGATGTTGCCCGGGCGCGGCAAGTAGCACCCCTACAACGGCCGCTCCAACGCAAGTCGGTCGCACCCACGGTCGCTGATCGCACGGCGCACCTGGGCCAATTCGTCGCTCACGGAGAACCCCGCGCAACTGATGCGCCCGGAGATCGTTTCCACCTGTGCGTGAGGGAGTGCGACACCGACGATTGCCAGGTCGTTCCCTCGTCGAAGCCAGGATGTATGATGAGTCACTGACATGAACAAGCTCGTCTGGCTCCCCACCATCGTGCTGGTTGGCTCGCTGGCCCTCGCCGGCGCCCCCCGCGTTGCCGCGGCCGAAGAGTGCTTCGGAAGAGAAGCGACGATCACAGGCTCCGGGCCGATCGTTGGGACTGACGGCGACGACGTGATCGTCGGCTCTGACGGCAACGACAAGATCCTGGGCAAGGGTGGCAACGACAGGATCTGCGGCAAGGGCGGCAACGACTTGATCAGCGGCGGCAGCGGCGACGACGAGATCGACGGCGGCGACGGCAACGACAAGATCACGGGCGGCGATGGCGACGATCACATCATCGGCGGTCCGGGCAAGGACAGGATCAACAGCGGCCGTGGTAACGACCGGATCGAGGCGGGCGATGGGGATGACTCCATCATCAGCGGTGACGATCGCGATAGCGTGGACGGCGACGCCGGCAACGACAAGCTCAAGGGCGGCAGGGGCGACGACCGCTTGAGCGGCGGGACCGGTGACGATAAGTTGAACGGTGGCACCGGCGACGACGAGATGTACGGCGACAATGGCGATGACCAGCTCCGCGGCGGCCAGGGCGACGACACTGTCGAGGGTAACGAAGGCAGCGACAAGGTCCACTGACCACCAGCTCCCAGGCCTCAGCGTCGGCCGGTGAGCGCGCGGCCGCGACTGCCGTGTGCGTCCAGGCGCGCGGCTTGCCCGGGCCCGGGCTCGCGGTACCATTGGCACGAAATCGCGCGCGCAAGCGGAAAGTTGGGCTGCCGTATGTCTGCACCGGAGCTGTACGACCTCGCCAGCGTGATGATGAACGACGGCATGGAAGCCGCGGTCATCGAGATCGACTATCTGGACCACGCCATGACCGCGCGTCAGCTCGCGCGAGAGACCGGTATCAGCCTGGCCGAGCTTCCGGGCGACCGGCTGTTCGCGGCTGACGAGCGGGTCAGCTTCGGCACGCACCATGGCACGCACCTCGACGCGCCAAGCCATTACGCCGTCTCGGTGGAGGGACGGCCGGCCGAGACGATCGACCAGGTGTCGCTGGACTGGCTGTTCCACGACGGTGTGGTACTGGACTTCAGCCACAAGCAGAGCACCGATGCGATCCTGGCGCATGACCTCCGCGCGGCGCTGGACCAGATCGGCTACCAGCTCAAGCCCTGGGACATCGTCCTGACGCGCGTCGGAACGGAAGACCGCCTGTACGACGATCCTGGCATCGAGCACTCCGGCGCGGGCATGAACGGCGAGTCGATCTTCTGGCTGTTCAGCCAGGGCATTCGTGTCACCGGGACCGACTCGGTGACTCAGGACATGCCGATTCCCCTCATGACGGAGCGGTTCAAGGCCGGCGATCGCGCGGCGTACTTCCCGGTTCACCGGGCGGGCGGTGTCGTGAAGTACATGCATGTCGAGAAGATGTACGGCCTGAGGGATCTGCCCGGCCCCACCGGCTTCCAGGTCGCCGCGTTCCCGATCAAGATCGAGGGCGGGAGCGGCGGCTGGTCGCGCACGATCGCCTTTCGAGAGCTGGGCTTTCGGCCCCAGGACGCTCAGTTGGTGGACCTTAGCGCGCCGATCCGCCGCTTCAGCATGGAGCCGCAGAAGACCGTCTTTCAGAACCACCCGGCCGCGCGGCGACGCCGCCAATGGGCCAAACGCCTCGGCATGCGGGTGAGCGAGATCGATCCGCGCGGCTGTTGGGACTACGTCGAGGTCTCCACGCGAGCGGGGACCCACATGGAGTCGCCCTATCGCTTCGGGCCAGAGTGCGGCGGCAAGCGTGCCATGAGCATCGACGAGGTACCGCTCAACTGGTGCTACGGGCCCGCTGTCCTGCTCGACCTGTCGGGCCACCCGCCTGCGCAAGCCATCGAGGTGGCCGACCTCGAGCAAGCGCTGGACCGAGCCGGCCACTCTCTCCGGAGTGGCGACATTGTCCTCCTGCGGACTGGCGCGGAGGACTACTTCGACGTCGATCCGAGCTTCGCGGAGCGTGGCGCTGGGCTGAATCGCGAGAGCCTCTTCTGGCTGCTCGACCAGGGCGTGCGGACAGTCTGCACGGACGCGGAGTCGCTCGACCGTCCGCTCCCGGCGATGCTGGAGGACTTCCGCCGTGGAGATCGCTCGGCCATGTACCCCGTACACTTCGCGGCGCGCGAGCGCGAGCACGTCCAGGTCCTGAAGCTCTCCAACCTGAAGTCGCTCCCCAGATCGTCCGGCTTTTCGGTGCTGGTTGCGCCGATCAAGCTGGAGCGCGCGGGCTCCGGCTGGGTACGAGCCGTGGCGTTCTTCGACTAGCGAGTGCACAGCCAACGCGGGAACACCCCGGCTGTGAGGCAGTGGGGATGTCCCATGGTCTCAGACGAAGAGCCAGGTTACTGGCTCTTCAGGGCCTTATCGACAAGGCTGTCGTCGATGTACTTCTCGGTGTTGGTGGGTACGTCGATCCCGAGCTTCCCAAAGTTCGCCACCGTCTGCTTCAGGATAGCGCGGTTGATCCGAGCGTCCACCGGATACGCCTTCAGGTCCTGGACGAACAGTTTGTAAGCGTTCGCAACGTACTTCGGATCGACCTTGGACTTCTCGGCCAGGTAGGTGATGGCATCCTCACGGTTCTTCGGGTCGTAGAGCCAGCGCGTCGCCGCCTGGTACCCGCGAATGAAGCGCACAGCGGCATCCTCGTTCTGCGTGTACCACTTCTTGTTCGCGATGATGATGACGCTCTCCGCCTGGCGCAGCGACGGGTAATCGCCCGCGCTGGTCAGAATCTTGAAGCCCAGCCCCATGAGCTCGCCAAGGAACGGCTCCATGTGCGCGATGCCCGATACGGAGCCCGATCGCAACGCCGCGACGCGCTCCGCCACCGAGCCGACCGGGACGACGTTGTAGTCCCGCTCGTCCTGCAGGCCGTTCTCGTACATGATCAACCGCAGCGCCACCGTGTCCACGCCCGTCTTGAGTGCCGAGGCGCCCAGCGACTTACCCTTCAGATCGGCGACGGAGCTGATCTTGGGGTTGACGACCAGGCTGTACGGATTGGCCTCCAGGACGCCCGCGACCTGTGCCAGCTCGGGCGCCTTGTCCTGGGCCGGGAATGCGCCCTCGGGAGAGGTGGTAGTGATCGAAAGGGAGCCACCGATCAGCGCCTGGAGCGCCGACGGCACATTCTGGGTGATCACGATGTCCAGGTTGACGCCGTACTGCTCGAAGATCTTGGTCCGCTCCGCGGCGATGACCACCCAGTGGAGCGCATTCAGGCTACCGATGCCGTAGCTGACTGTGTCCAGCTTGCCGGGAGCGGAAGGCTTGGCCGCGGGCGAGGCGGCCAGAGCGGCCGCGGGCGAGGCAGCCGGCGCCGCGGGGGCAGCCGCGGGGCTGGCTGCCGGGGCCGCTGTTGCAGCGGGGGCGGCCTGCGCCGCGGGTTTCGCCGGCTCCGCCGGCTTGCCCTGTTCAGCCGGCTTTGCCGGGGCGGTCGTCGGCGACGCCGCGGGGGCGCACGCCAGGACCAGCATTGTCGAGGCGATCAGCGTCTTCAGGGCCAGCACCGCTCGGCCGGCGCACGCTCTTGCCATCACGGTCAAACCTCCTACCCAGGCGCTCCAGGCCCTTATCGTCGAGCCGGAGCTCTTCGCGTCAACGGAGTGCAACAACGTCGCGGGGGTGGCACCGGCTTCCCTCCGCGAGAGTCAGCGCCCGTCCCTCGGACGCAATCGATCGGGCAGCCAGGGCAAGCGTCCTGGCGGCTCGCGGGGCCCCAGCCCGCTCATCTCCGGAATCAGCCTCACGCGATTGACGTCCTCCTGCAGCCGATCAGTCAACGCCTCCGACAGCCGGGCGATCACCGCCTTGCTCGCCTGCTCGTAGTCGCTGTCGTCGAGGCGGGTCTTGCGAATGTGACTCCTGCTCCGGCCCTCTCACAGCTTCGCTTGCCATCGACACCTCTTCAGATCTCTTCTTCGAGCACTGCCGCGCCGGACTGTCAGCGCGGCCGCCCGGACCCGAGGACCCATTGAACCGCGTCGCGGATCTGCTGAGGCCCTGGAATGACCGCCCTCTCCAGGCCTGGCGTGTACGGGATTGGCGCCCAGGCAGAGCCGACGACCCTGGCCGGCGCGCGCAGCTCGTCGAAGACCTGCTCATCGATGATGCGCACCAGGTCGCTGCCCACCCCGCCCTGGAGCACCGCCTCCTGGCAGATCACGGCCCGTCCGGTCCGAGCGACTGACGCGCACATCGTCTCGACGTCCAGCGGGTAGAGGCTGCGCAGATCTATCACCTCCGCCTCCACACCCTCTGCCGCGAGCTCCTCGGCCACCGCCAGCGCGTGATGGACCATGCGCCCCCAGCCGATCAAGGAGACGTCTCCCCCCACCCGCCGCACGGCTGCCTGGCCGAACGGCAGCGCATCCATCGAGGCCGGCACCGGGCCGCTGGTGTTGTGGAGGCCGCGGTGCTCCAGGAAGACCACCGGATTGTCGTCCCGAATGGCGGTGAGCAGGAGGCCTCGCGCATCGGCCGGCGTGGACGGTGCCACGACCTTCAGGCCAGGCAGGTGGTAGTACCAAGCCTCCAGACTTTGAGAGTGAGTCTGCGCCGCGCCGCCCGGCGCGCCCCACTGGAGGCGAAAGACGGCCGGCACCCTGGCCTGCCCGCCGGTCATGTGGCGTAGCTTGGCGGAAAGATTGCAGATCTGGTCAAGCGCCAGGCCGGTGAAGTCGTTGTGGCTGAAGTCCACGATCGGCCGACAGCCGACTACCGCGGCGCCGTTCGCCACGCCGGCCATCGCCAGTTCCGCGATCGGCGTGTTGAGCACCCGAACTGGCCCGTACTTCTGGAAGAGCCCAGCGGCCGTGCCGACCCAGCCACCAAACGCCGCGCTGGTTCCCATCAGGATCACCGACAGGTCTCGCCCCATCTCGTGGTCCAGCGCCTGGCGGATCGCCTCCTTGAAGAGCACCTCCGTCTCCGGCCCGGCGCCCCTCGCCACCGGCGGCGCGTACGCGGGTGCATAGACGTCAGTCAGCGCTTCTTCCACGCCGGGATAGGGGCAGGCCCGACCATAGGCGACGGCCGCCTCGACCTCCGCCGCTGCCGCCTGCTCCAACCGGGCCGCCTCTTCCAGCCTCATGACGCCCAGCTCGACAAGCCGCGTGCGCAGGCGATCGATCGGGTCGCGAGCGAGCCACAACACCCGCTCCTCCGCCGGCCGCATGTCCGGATAGCCGGTGTTGTGCGCGAAGTGGCGATAGGTCTTGCAGTCCAGCAGCGTCGGCCCCTCGCCAGCCCGAGCGCGGGCGACGGCCTGGGTGGCCGCTTCCCGCACCGCGAAGACGTCGTTGCCGTCCACGGTGACGCTGGGCACGTGATAGGCAACGCCGAGATCGCCGGGGTGCTGGACCGATCCAGCCTCCCGCGTGCGGGTGTTCACCGCGTAACTGTTGTCTTCGCAGACAAAGATGACCGGCAGCTTGCGAATTCCCGCGAAGTTGAGCGACTCGTGAAGGGCCCCCTCCGACGCCGAGCCGTCGCCGAAGAACACGACTGCCACCCGGCCCTGGCCAAGCACAACGCTCCCGAGAGCGGCCCCGACGCCAAACGGCATGTTCTCGCCCAGCACACTGATCGCCCCGAGCACGCCCCGGCTCACGTCCGTGATGTGGTAGGAGCCGCCCTTACCGTGGTTCGAGCCCGCGGCGCGGCCGAACAGCTCAGCCATCATCGGCTTCGGATCGGCGCCCTTGGCCAGGACGTGGCCGTGGCCGCGGTGGGTCGTCAACGCGTAGTCGTCCGGGCGGAGGGCGGCGCACACGCCCACTCCAACCGCCTCCTGGCCGGAGGAGGCGTGGACGCCGCCGTGGAGCTGCTTCGTCGTGGCCAGCTCCACAGCCGCGGCTTCGAACGCCCGGATCAGCATCATCCGGGCAAGCATGCCCTTGAGCTGCTCGGCCTCCCCAGCAGAGACAACGGACGGTGGCGAGGCTGTCATGTCGCGGCCTTGCCCTCGGACTTCTCCCATTCGTCCGCCATGCGCTCGTACGCCTCCAGCGCCTGGAACATGTACGGGAAGCCACCGTAGGCGCTCATCTGAAAGATCACCTCGCGCACTTCCTCGCGCTTCGCGCCAAGTCGGAGCGCACCCCGTGCATGAGTCACGAGCTGCGGCAGGGCGTTCTTCACCGTGCAGCAGGCGACGGCGACGAATTGGCGGACCTTCGGCTCCAGGACCGTGCGCGCGTACAGGCCGCGGTACACCAGCCGCTGAAAGGCCAGGAACATCGCTGGATCGATCGCCTTCAGTCCGTCGAAGGAGGTTTGGGTCACCTCGGCCCCGCGGATCTTGCTGGAGGTCTCGAACGCCTCGTTGTAGATCGTCGCCTCGGTCGCCGGCGGGTCGACTGCTGGAGGCGGCGTGCGGTCCTTCTTCCGCATGTCGGGGAAGACGTCAGCATACGTACGGATGGAGGCGAGGGCGCTCGGGAAACCGCCATAGGTGACCGACTGGAGTACCGCCTCCAGCAATTGCTCCTTGGTCGCACCGTACGCGTAGCCGTTCAGCAGGTGCGTCCGGACCTGGGACTGCTTGTCGATCGTCGAGAGCGCGGCGCAAGCGCAGATCTCGCGGATCGACTGCGGCAAGACCTCTCGGGAGTACAGGTCGCCGCGGATGTACTGGGTGTAGGCCTCCGTCCAGTCCGGGTCCAGCTCGTAGACGAGGCTCAGCGCCTCGCTCATCCGCTCCCAGCCGGTCCGACTGAAGCTCTCGACAACCTGCTCGCTGAAACGCGGATCCTTTTCAGATCGCTTCTCGCGATAGACGGCCACGCTGAACCTCCTGTGTGTCTTGCAAGTGTACGGACACGAGCGACAGAGTCAAGCGATCCCGAGTCGGGACGACCGCTACGGATGGTAGATCTCACGGTGGCTGCCCTCGCGGTCTGTCACCACGTCGATCACAAACGGCTGCCAACCAGCGAGCGCCTGATGGAGCGCTTCCGCCAGGCCGGAGCTGCCGCCGGGTATACCGAAGACCATCTCGATCCCGGCCTCTTCGAGGACTTGCGCCAGCGCATCAGGTGCCTTCATCCGCGTGCTCCTCCTCGCCTCCGCCGCCTATGCGCTTACAGCGCTCGCCCCGCCGCCTACTATTGCCCACCCCGCCGGCACCGTCAAGCGCTAAGCTTGCTACTCGAGACCGCGGCAGACACAATCGACCCCCTGGAGCTTCCGCATGCCAAGTCCGCACGACAACTCCATGAGCGATCCTCTCTGGGGCCTGATGGGCCGCCTCTTTCGCGCCCACCCCTGGCACGGTATCGCGTACGGCGACGGGGCGCCGGAGACGGTCACCGCTTATGTCGAGATCGTTCCGACCGATACCGTGAAGTACGAACTGGACAAGCTCACCGGCTATCTGAAGGTAGACCGCCCGCAGCGCTACTCGAACGTCTGCCCGAGCCTGTACGGTTTCGTCCCCCGTACGCTCTGCGGCAGCCGGGTCGCCGAACGGTGCGCCGAGGTGAGCGGCCGTGATGGCATCGTCGGCGACGGCGATCCAATGGACATCTGCGTTATCAGCGAGAAGACGATCTCGCACGCTGACATCATTCTCCAGGCCATTCCCATCGGCGGGTTTCGAATGATCGACGGCAACGAGGCCGACGACAAGATCATCGCCGTGCTCAAGGGCGACCTCATCTACGGCGGCTGGCGGGACATTGAGGACGCGCCCGGGGAGATGGTTGAGCGCCTGCGCCACTACTTCCTGACGTACAAGGACTCGCCCGGTTCAGAAAGCCCGCGCTGTGAGATTGTCCAGACCTACGGACGGGAAGAGGCGCACGAGATCCTCCAGCGGAGCCATGCGGACTATCACGCACGCTTCGGAACGCTGGAGAAGCTCCTCACGACCGCGCTGCGAGGATAAGCCCATCGCGCCGACCCTTGCCGGGGTGCGACCGACGTGTGTTGGAACGGCCGTTGTAGGGACGCTGCCTGCTGCGCCCGTGCAACAGCGGAGACGACTGTACCGGGGCCAGTGGGCGCAGCAAGCAGCGCCCCTACCGAGGTGGCCTGTGTCTGGTCCGCGGCCTCCTGTAACAGCATGCGGATAATGCCCGGCGAGGCGATCTCCGCGCGGCCGACGTGCAGCTTGTAGAGACGGCGGGCGACGGCGTCGATCGCCTGGACTTCGAGGCGCTCCGCGACGCGCGGCTCCCTGCCGACGAGGAGATGGAGCTTCGCTTTGAGGGCGTTCGCCAGGGTGTCGGAGAAGGTGGTGAGGAGGACTCGCGCGTCAGGGTTCTGACGGGCGAGGAAGGCGGCGCGGTGGAGGGCGACGATCGTCTTGCCGGTGCCGGCCGAGCCGGAGATGCGCGCCGGGCCGCCGTAATCCCGCTCGACCGCCACGCGCTGGGCCGGGTGGAGGAAGACGATCCACTTCTCCCAGGGGTAGGCGAGCGCCTGCTCCAGCTCTTCGACGTTGGCGACCACCCGGAAGCGGCGCTGGGCGTCTGGATGGACGAAAGGATCGGCGCCGGGCGCGACTGGAGCCGGTCGCTGAGGCTGACGGCCCTCGGCCAGCAGCAGCAGGGCATCGCCGGCCTCGTGAGGCAGGTGAAACGACAGCTTCAGGGCATCGTCCGTCGTCCTGGACTGGCGGACATCTGGCAGCC
>JADZDV010000243.1 GCA_020850915.1 Chloroflexota bacterium
CGCGGCTCCAGGTGCGGCTCCAGGCGCAGGCCGAATGGCTGGAGCGCGGCATTGCCCACGGCGGCTAGACCGAGAGCCGCGGCGCTCCCAAGCACCAGCCCGACCAGGGAGCCGCCCAGGTTGTAGGCCAGACCCTCGTAGACGAGGCCCAGGACGAGGTAGCCGCGCGTGGCACCGAGCGCTCGGATAATGCCCAGCTCGCTGCGCCGCTCGGCGGCCAGGACGCCAAAGATCAGTATGACGAGCAGCAGCCCGGTGACCAGGGAGAAGAAGCCAAGGACGAGAAAGGCGCTGGTGAGGGTGGTGCCCCAGCGGGCCGCCTGGTCCAGCGCTGCCTGCTTGACCTCCACCACGCGCAGCGGCGCCAGGTCGGAGAAGCCGGGCAGACCCTGGCCGGTGCCAGCCAGGCGGAACGCGAGGCCAGCTAGACGGCGCTCCAGGTCTGGATCGGTCGCCAGGGCGACGAAACGCGACGTCACAGCGGGCTCGTCGAGCGTTTGGAGCAGGGCGCGGAGCTTCTCCCGCGAGCGCGTGTCGAGCGAGTCGTGCACGGTGGACAGCTCCGCTCTTGCCGCGTCGCCGCGCAGGAGGTCAAAGAGCCGTTGCGCAGCGCGCGGGTTGGCGAGCGCCGTGCGCAGAGTCTGGGCTACGCTGCTGGAGAGCTGGACCGCGTCAGCCGGGCTGCCGGCGTTGGCGACCAGGGCGCGGTTCACCTGGCCGATCCGGCCAGTGCGCTGCTGGAACTCTTCAAGATTGACGTAGAGCGACGGCCGCGAGCCGCCGAGCTCAGTGCCGGACGCGATGGCGCGGACCTTGACGTCGTAGGTCAGGTCGCGCGACGACAGTCGGACCGAATCCCCGTCCGACGCCGAGAGGGCGGCCGCCGCTCGCTCGTCCAGCAGGACATCCTCGGGGCCGAGCTGAGCGAAGGCGAGCCGGCCACCGTCTACTGTCGGCACAGACTGGAAGACGGGGCCGTCGTTGGAGGGTACGGCGGTCAGATTGAGACCGGGCGCGGTCACCCTCTGGGCGAGGTTGGTGGCGCTCACCGTCAGACCGATGACCGGCAGCACCTGGGCGATGCGCGCATCCTGCCTTGCCGCGTCCATGACTGGACCGAGCTCGGACACGGGGAAGAAGTCGCCGTTGCCGCTCAGAAAACTGCCGTCAAGTAGTGATTGGAGGTATTGAGCTGGGCTGGCCGCACGCCCGCGCGGTAAGGCGATAAGCAGCTCGTCCGCGCGGCCGACGCTGCCCGCCACGAGCGATCGGATGGCGAACGACATGGTGTCGCCGGTGTTGAAGGACGTGCTGACGATGATTGTGCTGAGGCTGAGGCCGAGGACGATCAGCAGCGACTGCCAGGGGCGGCGCCGTGGGTACCGGGCGGCGGACCGAAGGAGCAGCGGATGTCGCAGGCCGTAGACGGCGAGCGTGGCGAGGACCAGGAGATCGAAGATCGCGCTGACGGCCAGCCAGACGTCCAGCGAGACGCCAAACAGCGAGTCCACGTCAGGGGCGCCTCGTTTGTCGCGTCTGGCCCGGATCGCCGGCGCCGAGCGATTCGTCCACGACCAGACCGTCGCGCATGAACAGGATGCGATCGACCTGACGTGCGATCTGCTCGTCGTGGGTCACGATCACGAGGGTTTGGTGCTGCTCCCGCTGGAGGCGCAGGAGAAGCCGGAACACCTCATCCGCGGTCTCAGAATCGAGGTTTCCAGTTGGCTCGTCTGCCCAGATGACATCGGGGCTGTTTGCCAGCGCCCGGGCGATCGCCACTCGCTGCTGCTGCCCGCCGGAAAGCTGGCTGGGCAGGTGGTCAGCACGATCGGCCAGGCCGACGAGCGCGAGCAGCTCCAGCGCGCGGCGTCGGCTTTCGCCGGCCGACCGGCCAGCTAATTGAAGCGGGAGCTCGACGTTCTCGCGGGCCGTCAGGATAGGCAGCAGGTGGTAGGACTGGAAGACGAAGCCGGTCTTGCGGACGCGGAGCTCATTCTTCCGGCGCTCACTCATCCCCCGCAAGGAGACGCCCGCGAGCCAGACGTCGCCGCCGTCGAACGCATCCAGACCGCTCAAGCAATGGAGCAGGGTGGACTTGCCGCAGCCGCTCGAGCCGGCGATCGCTACCAGCTCTCCGCGCTCGATTGACAGGCTCACCCCGCGGAGAGCCTCGACGGAGAGGGAGCCGCTGGTGTAGGTCTTCCGGAGCGCGCGGGCTTCGACAACGACTTCACCCAACGGGCTGCCTTGCCGCGGGAGGTCTGGCGAGCGGAGCGACGCCATGATAGACGCTGAAGAACAGGTCAGCCAGCGCACGGTGGCCCGCGGTGCTGGGATGGAGGCCGTCCGCGGCCAACAGGCGGCGCGAGTCGCCCTGGGCCGTCCAGGCCCCGTTGATGTCCACGAGGTAGGCGCCGTTCTGGGCGGCGATGCTGGCGATGCGCGCGTTCCACTGACCGATCGCCGCGGGGATAGCCGCTCGGTCCAACCCGGGGCGCTGAGCGACCGCCAACGCACTGAGGTCCGGCAGGTTGCCCACCAGTACCACGGCTCCCGTCACACATGTCTCACGAATCACGCGTTCGAGGTCTCTGGCGTACGCCTCCAGGGGGACTCCCGCGTTAAAGTCGTTGGCGGCCAGCCAAACGGTCACTAGATCAGGGTGCACCGCCTGGGCAACTGGGAGCTGCTGCTCGATCGCTTGCGCCGCGGTCGAGCCGGAGACAGCCAGGTTGACCAGCCGTGAGCCCCGTGGGAGACGTGCGTGCAGCA
>JADZDV010000244.1 GCA_020850915.1 Chloroflexota bacterium
AGACGCGTTCTTCCGCCAGTTCAACGGCCATACCCAGGTGAACGCCACCGATCTGCGTAGTCTTCGCTATCCCACGCGCGAACAGCTCGAGCAGCTCGGCAGCCGCATCGGCTCGCCGTTTCCCGACCAGGAGGAGCTCGATCAACACGTCGCAGAGAGCTGCTTTTGACGTCAGACGAGAGTGGTGGACGAGACCCGGTCAGAGCCAAGCAGCGCATTGACGAGGCGTTTGCGATCCTCCGCGAACTCGGGCTCCCCCGCGCTCAGCAGAATGAACGGTCGGCGTTGACACTATTGGCACTACTGGACGTGACGCCCGATACTCCGTGGTCTCAGGCAGCCGAGCCGCTCCGCGGCATCACGCAGATGATGACCTTCTTCTCAGAGCACTACGGCAAGACCTACGCGCCCAACACCCGCGAGACTGTCAGACGACAGACCGTGCACCAATTCCTTGCGGCAGGGCTCATTGTCATCAACCCAGACGATCCGCGGCGGCCTACGAACAGCGGTCAGACGGTTTATCAGGTAGACGCTTCAACACTGCATCTGATCCGGACTCACGGTACTTCCGAGTGGGACAACAACCTGCGGGCCTATCTCACTTCGGTCGAGACGCTCGCCAAGCGTTACGCCCAGGAACGAGAGATGCGGCGCATCCCCGTCACCCTTCCCGGTGGCGAAGAGCTGACGCTCTCCCCCGGCGGCCAGAACGTCCTCATCGAGCAAATCATCAAGGAGTTCTGCCCCCGGTTCACTCCAGGCGGTCGCGTCCTCTACATCGGTGACACGGACGAGAAATTTGCCCGCTACGACCAGAAGGCCCTTGCCCGGCTCGGGGTGATCATCGAAGAGCACGGTAAGATGCCGGACGTGATCGTCCACGATCTGGAGCGTAATTGGCTCGTTATGATCGAGGCCGTCACCACCCACGGGCCAGTCAATCCGAAGCGCCGGGAAGAGCTCCTACAGCTCTTTGATGGCTGCGCCGCTGGGCTGGTATTCGTAACCGCGTTTCTCACCCGTCAGGCCATGGTTCGCTACCTCGCTGAGATCGCCTGGGAGACCGAGGTATGGGTAGCCGATACCCCATCCCACATGATTCACTTCAACGGCGAGCGCTTCCTCGGCCCTTATGCAGAGAGTGATGGCTGAAACTACCTGTGCGAGACCGCAACCGTGAGCCGCGATATAGTCTCTCATGCCTCCCACCCCTCCCTCCGCCCGAATCCTCTCTGCCACGCCTGATGCGCGGCTGGGGCGGGTGATCGGGGCGAACCTCGGGGCGGCGGGGTTCGAGGTGATCGCGGCGCGGACGGCGCTGGCGGCGGTCAACGCGGTGGCGCGGGAGAGCTTCGATCTCGTCCTCGTCGATCGAGACGTGCCGGATATGAGCGTCGGCCAGGCGTGCGCAACCGTGCGCGAGCTGTCGGAGGCGCCGATTGTCGTCCTGGTGACCCATGAGAGCCTGGAACGAACCGACGGCCAGCTCATGGCGGTTGCCAACGACTGCCTGGTCAAGCCGTTCTCGCCCACGGAGCTGCTGTTCCGGGTGCGCGCGCAACTGCGGGCGGCTGCGCCGCCTGGCGCGGAGACGCTTCGCTTTGGCGATCTTGAGATCGACATGAGCCGCGGTGTCGTGACGCGCGGTGGGCGCGAGGTCCACCTGACCCGGACAGAGTACCGCCTGCTGCGCGTCCTGGCTCGAGCGCCCGGGCGCCTGATGAGCGGGGAGCACCTGCTGCACGCGGTGTGGGGCCTTGGCGGGGAGCATGACGAGCGGCTCATCCGCCTGTACGTCAGCCGACTCCGGAGGAAGCTGGGGGATGCTCTGGAGCGTCCCCGCTGCGTCGTGACCTTACCAGGCCTCGGCTACTACCTGCAGCGACCGGATCACTGGAGCGAGACGCTGGTGCCAGCAGCGGCTGAAGAGCGGCGACTTGCCGAGCGGCGCGTCTACGCCCGGATCGCCCAGGCGCTGGTGGAAGAGGTCTCGCTGGACGAGGTGGCGCGGCTGGTCATCGCGCAGGTGATCGGGGTGCTCGAGGCCTCGGCAGCCTCCTTCTATCTGATGAACCCGGAGAGGACGGCGCTCGACCTTCGATTTGCCAGCGGCTACCCGTCCGAGGCGCTGCCGGTTGTGCGCACGATCGACCTCACGCTCGACACGCCGTCAGCCTACGCGGCGCGTACAGCCGACATTGCGATTCACCCGCCGCCCGTGGACGGCCCGGCCTTCGCCTTCCTGCGTGACGTCGTCTTCCCAGTCCAGCCACTGGAGTCGTCGATTGCCCTGCCGCTCAAGGCGCGCGACCGCGTGCTGGGCGTCGTGACGTACTCCACGACCCGCCAGCGGCGGTACGGCGGCGAGGAGCTGGACTTCTTACGCACCGTCGCCAACCTCTTCGCCGCGGCCGTCGAGAATAGTCAGCTACGCGCTGGAAACCTGGCAGGACCGACCGAACGGCGCGCCTGACGACGGAAGACCAGATCGACGCGTTAATGTTGCAAGTTTCCGCTCTCTTGACACGGTGGTGACGCGCGGTCCGTCTATACTCACGGATGGACCAGACTATCCCGGCCGGTCCTGGATGGCACACCGGCACGGAGACGGCCAACCGGTGGGGCTGGCTGGTCTGGTTCATCGGCAGAGAAGTCCGGGCAAGGCCACGGTATGCGCCGTTGTTGCAGCGGGTGCTGGTCGGAGCACCCAGGCGCCATGCCAGAGCGATGACAGCATCTTCGGAAAGATAGTAGAGTTAGCCTCATTGGGGACTGGCGAGCGCTGCCTGGCTCGCACCTGCTGCTGTCTGACGACCAGTGATCCACGCTCCGCGGCTCGCGGCGCACGATCTGGA
>JADZDV010000245.1 GCA_020850915.1 Chloroflexota bacterium
GCACCTCGCCCGCGATCCTGACCGCCACCGCCAGCGCGGGAGCCATCAACGGCTCGTTCCGCGTCCTGGTCAGCCAGCTCGCCACCGCGACCCGGCTAGCCAGCTCCGGCCCGATCGGCCGCGCGATCGACCGCGCCGCCACCCTCGCGAACGCCGGCTTCCGCATCACACCGGTCACCACCGTCAACGACAACCCCGCGAGCTTCAGTATTAACGGGAGCAGCGTCTCGGTGGATGCCACCACCACCCTGGACGACGGCACCGCCAGCAGCCTCATTTCCAAGATCAACGCCGCTGGCGCTGGCGTGACGGCCAGCCTCGTGACGGACGCCGATGGGCGCGCAAGCAACCGCGTTCAACTCGTCTCGAGCGCCGGCCAGGCGATCCAGGTCGGCTCGCTGGGCGACACCAGCAACCTCCTGAGAGTGCTTGGCCTGACGGACGCCACCGTCCAGGGCTACACCGCGGCGACAGTCACCAGCGGCGGCGTGGCGGCCGGGGCGCTCAACACCAGCATCACCGTGAACGGCGTGACGACGAGCATCGTCCAGAACAACGCCGGCTTCTCCGCCGCGCAGAACGCCGCCTTCATCGCGAGCGCGGTCAACGGCACCCAGAACAGCGCCGTCCAGGCCACGGACAACGGCGATGGCACCTTCACCCTGACCCAGAAGACGCTCGGCTCGCAGGCCTCCGTCTCCGTGACGAGCGCCGGCGTCGGGACGGGACTGACGGCTGGCACAACGCAGAATGGGACGGACCGCCTGCTCGGCGTTACCAGTCTCGGCGTGGCCGACACTGGCAGCCAGCTCTCTAGCAGCCGCCTTGCCACCGCCATCGCCGGGCTGGACGTCAACGGCAACGGCAGCCTCACCATCAACGGTGTCAACATCAGCTACCGTGCCTCGGACTCCATCAGCGCCGTGATCAACCGGATCAACGCCTCCAACGCCGGCGTCTCAGCGTTCTACGACGTGGTCCAGGACCGTGTTCGGCTCGCGGCCAGCCAGACCGGCGGCCGGACGATCACCCTGTCCGACACGACCGGCAACTTCCTGGCCGCCACGGGGCTGGTGGGGGGCGCCCAGACGCTCGGTCAGAATGCCGTCTTCAGCATCGATACGGTCAACGGCGGCCAGACGCTCACCAGCAGCTCCAACACCCTCACCGGCTACGTGCCGGGTGTGACTCTGGACCTGAAGTCCTCCAGCGCCACGCCCGTGACGGTCACCGTCTCCCAGGACACGGCCGCCAGCGCCTCGCAGCTCCAGTCGTTCGTGGACCAGTTCAACCGCCTGCTGGACGTCGTCGACAACGAGACCCGTTACGATGCGACGAAGAAGCAGGCCTCGGTGCTGACCGGCGACACCACCATCCTCCAGATTCAACAGTCGCTCCGGTCCATGACCAGTGATGCCGCGCTCGGCGTCTCGGGCACCTACCGCTCGCTTGCCGACATCGGCATCGGCACCGGTCCGACCGGCAGCGCTGTCGGCTCGACGACGCGCCTCGTCCTCGACCAGACGAAACTCAACAAGGCGCTGTCTGAGAACCCCCAGGCCGTCCAGTCACTCATGTCGGGCTTCCTGGCGGATCTCGCAACTCCGGCCGGCGTGGGGAACATCACCCTGGCCACCGGCACGCCGCTGAGCCAGCACGAGAACGGGACCTACCACGTCAACGTGCTCGACGTCAGCGGCAACGCGGAGGTCACCTTCGTGACGACCGACGGTCGTCAGCTCCTGAAGAGCACTGGCAAGCTCACCGCTGGCCAGGACAACACCTCGCTCATCCCGGGCGTGACGCTCCACGTCGGCAGCACCCTGGCCATTGGCGAGGACACGTTCTCGATGAACGTCACCACTCGCGGCGTCGCCACGCGCCTGAATGACTACCTCGACAACCTGCTGAGCCCGGACGGCTTCTTCGCCACCCGAGAGGACTCGTCGCAGGCGATCAGCCAGGAGCTCACGAAGCGCATCGATGAGATGAACGCTCGCCTGGACGACAAGCAGGCCGCGCTCACCCGGAAGTTCGCGGCGCTAGAGTCCACCCTCGCTCAGCTCCAGGGACAGAGCAACGCGCTCATGGCGCAGCTCGCCAGGCTGAGCAGCAACCAGTAACGAGAACCGGTCGAAGAGGACGCAGCAGGAATGTTGGCCAATCCGTATCAGCAGTACCGCGCCACCGTCGCTGAGACCGCTTCGCCCGTCGAGCGGGTCGTCATGCTCTCCCAGGGCGTGGTCCGCTTCGCCGAGCGAGCCATCGCGGCTGTCGAGCGGAGGGACGTCATCGCGGCGCACGAGAGCTTCCTCCGCGCCCAGGACATCGTCGCCGAGCTGGCCAGCAGCCTCAATCTGGAGGACGGCGGTCAGGTGGCGCTCAACCTGCTCGCCCTCTACGACTACTCGCTCCGTCTGCTCACGGACGCCAACGTTCGGAAGGTTCCCGAGCCGGCGACCGAAGTGACGGGGATCTTCCGAGAGCTGCTCTCGAGCTGGAAAGCCATCGCCTCCGGCGAGACGGTCGAGGAGACCGCCGGCGCGACGCACGCCACGTACGCGATGGCGGCGCGATGAGCCCGCCGGCCGCCCCCCCAGCGGCAGTGGAGCTTGGCCGTCGCCTGCTGGCCCTCGTCCGGGCGCAGTCCACCGCCCTCGAGAACGAGCAACTCGAGCAGGTCCAGCGGCTCGCCGCGGAGCGCGCCGCGCTCCAGCAACGCCTCGAGTCCGCCATGGAGGCCTTCGGCCACGACGTCGCTCCGGCGCTCCGGCCGGTGCTGGAGGAGATTCTGGCGGTGGACCGCCGCAATGTCGCGCTGACGCGCTCGCTCATGGAGCACACGGCGCAGGCGTTGCGCCAGACGCGCCAGGGGCGCGGGGCCCACGCCGCTTACGCCCGCTCCGGCGACGTGCTGCTCCAGCGCGCCACCCTGCTGGACCGGCTTGGCTGACGCGGCCAGCTCCGAACCATCCATGCGTCGCTACACCAGGCGTTCGCTGTTGCTGACTATGGCCGCCGCGACCATGCCGGTGCTCGGCTGCTCGCCCGCTCTCGCCCGCGCCGCGGCCGAGCCGACCGCGACGCCCGCCCCAACGCTGACCTTCCCGCGCCCGGCCCAGCCGCTCGCGACCTCCACACCCGCCTCGCTCGCCGCGCTGCAGAGCGCCGACAGCCTCGCCCCTCGGCCAGGTGGCAGCCCGGGCGCACTCTTCCACGCCGCGCCATACGCGACACGCTCACTGCCGCCAACCCATCTGACCGTCCCGACCATCGAGCTGGACTCGCGGGTCGTTCCCCTGGGAACCTACCTCAAGAACGGCGTGCCGGTCTGGCAGACGGCCGCCTTCGCCGTCGGCCACCACGCCGGCACCGCCAACCCTGGCGAGCCCGGCAACGTGGTGCTCAGCGGCCACATCAGCAGCCCGCGCGAGGGCGGCGTCTTTCAGCGCCTGCCTCAGGTCAGGCCCGGCGACGCCGTCATCGTGGCCACGGCGGAGCAGCAGTACATCTACCGCGTGCGCGACACCCACGTCGTCCTGCCGACCGCGCTGGAGTACATCGAGCCGACCCCCACCCGGATCGTGACGCTCATCACCTGCGTGCCGGACGGGATCTACTCGCACCGGCTCATCGTCCGCGCGGACGCGCTCTGAACGGCAGTACCTCCGTCTAAGACGCCTCCGTACCACCATCTCGCCAGCGCGGGACTCCAGGCCTCACGGCCCTGAAGTCGGCTGCCGCATGCTCTGCTCGCGATCAATGACGGCGGCAGCCGCTGTGGCAGGGGGGCGACGATGAGCGTGCTCAGCGTACTCAAGACGGCCGGTTCCGCGCTGACGGCGCAGCGGCTCCGGATGGACGTCACCTCGAGCAACATCGCGAACGCCGAGGTCACCAGCACGCCCCAGGGCGGGCCGTATCGCCGGGAGCGCGTGGTCTTCGAGCCGATCCGTCCCAGCCAAACAACGCTCACCCTGACCGGGGCCGGCGCGCCAGCCCCCGCGGTCGGCATCGGCGTCCAGGTCCGCGCCATCGTGGACGACCCAGCGCCGCCCCGCATGATCTATGACCCCACCCACCCCGACGCCGACCAGGACGGCTACGTGGGCTATCCGGACGTCAACCTGGTCACCGAGATGACGGACATGATGTCCGCCAGCCGCGCCTATGAGGCCAACGTCACAGTGATCAACGTCGCCAAGAGCATGGCGCAGCGGGCGCTGGACATCGGTCGGCTCTAGGATCATGGCGGTTCGTAAGAGGGCACAAGCATGAGCGTGAACCCAGTCTTCACCCCGGCGAGCAGCGTCGCTCCGCCGAAGCTCCCTTCCCTCAACGATGCCCCGGGCAGGGCGGACGGGTTCAGCAGCGCGCTGAGCCAGGCGGTCCAAAGCCTCGACCAGCTCCAGAAGCAGGCCGACGTGGGCACGATCCAGGCCGCCGCCGGCGAGCAGGTGGACCTGCACGACGTCATGATCGCCCAGGATCGCGCCAGCCTCGGGCTCCAGGTCGCCCTCCAGGTGCGCAACAAGCTGGTCGAGGCGTACCAGGACATCATGCGGATGCAGATCTAGCCGATGGCGAGGCGTGAGGCGTGTTGAGCGCGGGCTCCAGCCTTCCCGCCGAGCTGCGGGGCATCTGGCGCCGCCTGTCCGCGGCCCAGCGCCTGACGCTGATGGGCGTCCTGGGCGTGGCGGCGATCCTGTTGGGCGTCTTCGCCAGCGCCGCGCGCACGCCCGAGTACGCGGTCGCTTTTTCCGGTCTGCCGGACGAGGACGCCGCGGCGGTGGTGGCAAAGCTCAAAGAGATGAAGGTGCCGTACGAGCTGGGCGACCGTGGCTCCATCCGGGTGCCTGCTTCCCAGGCACAGGAGGTCCGTTTGCTCCTGGCCGGTCAGGGCCTGCCGCGGACGGGCGCAGGCGTGGGCTTCGAGATGTTCGACGGCCCACACATCGGCATGACAGAGTTTGCCGAGAAGATCAACTTCCAGCGCGCCCTCGAAGGCGAGCTGAGCCGGACCATCGACCGCCTGGACGCCGTGGACAGCTCCAGGGTGCACCTCGTGCTGCCTCAGCAGAGTCTCTTCACCTCGTCGCAGAAGGAGACCACGGCCTCCGTGGTCCTCCAGCTCAAGTCGGGCCGCCGCCTGGACCCCGGCCAGGTGCAGGGCATCGCGCAGCTCGTCGCCAACAGCGTCGAAGGGCTCAAGACGCAGAACGTCACCGTGATGGACACAGCCGGCAACCTGATCTCCGACCGGCAGGCCGCGGGCGACCCATCGCGCATGAGCAACACCAAGCTCGAGGCCCAGCAGGCGCTCGAAAAGCGGATCGAGAA
>JADZDV010000607.1 GCA_020850915.1 Chloroflexota bacterium
CAATCGAAGGCAAACCGCATGGGCGTCCCCGTTCCCTATGATGTGCTGCTCTTGGTAGCAGAACGGGTAGACAGCAACATTCGCGAGTTGGAAGGCGCGCTCAACCGCCTTTCGATGCAGGCGCGGCTCACCAACCAGACGCTTAACCTGGCGCTTGCCAAGTCGCTGCTCGAAAACCTAGCGCCGCAACGGTTGCCTTGCACGCCCGCAGCGGTGGTGCGCATCGTGGCGGAGCATTTCGGGCTGCGCGTGGAAGACTTGACCGGGCGCAAACGCACCAAAGAGATCGCCAACGCCCGCCAGATCGCCATGTATCTGCTGCGCGAGGAGAATGACCTGTCGCTTCCTGCCATCGGCGACCAGCTTGGCGGGCGCGACCACAGCACAATTCGCTATGGCGTCGAGCGCGTGGCCGAGGATTTGGATAGTGACGAAGCATTGCGTATGACGATTCTTACCCTACGCGATAGGGTCTATGCCCCACCCGCAGGGTAATCCACAAAAAAACGAGCAGACAAAATGGGGCAAGGACGCCAAGTTCTTGCCCCATTTCATCTAGTACCCCTCTCACCAGCTTTCATCAGCGCACGCAGCAAGCCAAGTTGCGCTGCGTTCTCCTGCAAGCTTTTTGTCATCAATGGTCATTGTGTCTGAAAGACGCTTTTGCGATTTCTTTTTCTATACAGTAAACTATCACCAACGCTATAGTTATCTTGGAACAACGCCAAATTATTGTTGAATGGTTTGGGAACACCTATCCGGATCAGACGTTTGTTCTTTTTGGGTTTCGGCTGTTGCTTACGATTGATCAAGCTCATGCAAGATCAGGGGTGAGGAGAAGCAGCGGGTGCAAAGGTAGACTTTGCTACAAAAGCGGGAATGGTTGAAGAGCCGTATCGGTTGGAAGGTTCGGGCATCACAGGGCAGGTCGAAATCGAGTAGGTCGGAGTTGTAAATGAGCACTGAGGGTCGCCGGAAAGCATTAGAAACCACGCTAGCAGGGCTGAATAAGCGCTATGGCGACGGCGTGGTCATGAAATTGGGCGAGGCGACCAAAATGCAGGTCGAGGCCATTCCCACCGGCAGCCTGAGTTTGGACATAGCCTTGGGTGTCGGCGGCGTCCCGCGTGGGCGCATCGTCGAGATCTATGGCCCGGAAAGCTCCGGCAAGACCACACTGTGCCTCCACGTCATTGCCGAGGCGCAGCGCAGTGGTGGACTCTGTGGCTTTGTCGATGTTGAACATGCTCTCGACCCCGCCTATGCCGCAAAGATCGGCGTTGATGTGGACAGCCTCTATGTCAGCCAACCCGACACTGGCGAACAGGCTTTGGAAATTACCGAAGCCCTGGTGCGCTCTGGTGCGATGGATGTGGTTGTCGTAGACTCTGTGGCCGCGCTTGTCCCCCGCGCCGAGATCGAAGGCGAGATGGGCGATTCGCATATGGGTCTGCAAGCGCGGCTGATGAGCCAGGCGCTGCGCAAACTCACCAGTGTCGTCAAATCCTCCAACACC
>JADZDV010000608.1 GCA_020850915.1 Chloroflexota bacterium
CCTCATCTATTCCTCCGGTATCTGCTTTGCCACCGCTTCCAGCCGGCTGGCCTGTCCCCGGGCTATGGCTGCCGCCACTACTCCGGCCGGAAGCCGAGACTCCAGTTCCGCCAGCAGGCGGGCGGCGCTGTCCCGGCTGTCTTGAGGAGCGGCGGAATGGTTGAGTACGAGCCCCAACAGTTCCACGGCCCGTTCTCGCTCCCTGTCTTCACCTTTAGACAGAAGGCCGGCGATGCCGCCCAGGGCTTCCAGGGCTACCGGTACCGCTTGAATATCTAACGCTGTCTTTAAGGCCCGGCTAAAGGAAAGCTGCGCCACCGGGTATTCGCCCAGCACATAGGCTGCGTGGCCCAGCCTGATCTGGGCCGACACCACCCCCCACTGGTTGCCGATCTCTCTAAAGATGGTCAGGCTGTCCTGGTATAGATGCCGGGCTTCCGGGAATGAAGAGATGGCCCGGGCCACATCACCCAGGTGGTTCAGGCACAGGCCGATCCCCCGGCGGTCGTCCATTTCCCGGCAAATAGCCAGGCTTTCCTGGAAAAAATCCTGGGCGGCCTGGTAATCCAACAACGCGTACGCAACCAGGCCAAGGTTACGCAGCGAGAAGGCCATGCCCCGGCGGTCGCCGATCTCCCGTTTGAGCGCCAGGCTTTCCTGGCACAGGCGGCTGGACTCGGCGTAATCCCCCTGTAAATAGGCCACCTGGCTCAGCACATTCAGGGCAATACTTAACCCAAACTGATCGCCACTCTCGGCACAGACGGCCTGGCTTTCCAACAGGTACTGCCGGGCCAGCGCAAATTCACCCAGGTGCTGGTGGACCGCGCCCAGGTAGTTCAAAGCAAACCCAATCTCCCGGCGTCCGTTATCCTCCCGCAGCAACTCCAGGCTATGTTTTAGCCAGGCTTTGGCTTCCTCGTGCTGGCCCAGTTGAAACGTAAACCACCCCCGCCGGGCCAGGAGCATCCCCAGCAGCCGATCATCGCCGGCCCCGGTCAAACTCATCGCGGCTCGCCCAAAGACCTCAGCCCCCTCTTGAAACCAGCTACGCATCTCGTAGAAGTGGAACAGACTGTCGACGGCCAGGGCAATAGCCCCGAGCTGTTTTTGGGCGATGGCCCAGTACCAGCTTGCCCGCACATTCTCGATCTCGGAGCTGATCTCGGCCAGGGCGGCCTGTTGTCCTCCCCCTTTCAGTAAGGGCTCGCGCTGCTGCAAAAAGGTCAGGTAATAATCGCAGTGGCGAGCTTCTATCAGAGCTTTCTCCTGGGGTGCTTCGGCCAGCTTTTCCGCTGCATACTGGTACAGAAGCGTATGGCGCAGGAAGCGCCCGGTCTCGGTCCGGTACAGCAGCGATTTATCAACCAGGGCTAACAGGAGAGGCAGTGATGCCCCGGTAACACGCTCCGCCGCGTCTCGCTCAAAGCCGCCATTAAACACGGCCAGGTCCCGGAACAGCGTTCTTTC
>JADZDV010000246.1 GCA_020850915.1 Chloroflexota bacterium
AACGCCGTTGTCGACATCATCCGCCGCGCGCCGGAGGGCTCGTCCTACCCCGCCAGGGAGGAGCTCCACTCACCAGAGATAACGTCGAGCCACATCAAGGAGCTCGGGGCTTACCTGCGCGCCGCCGCGACGGGCATCGTCTCCATGCACCGTCGGGAGAATGACCTCCACCCGGATCTCCCGTTCGCGATCGTCAACCTGGTCTCAGCCGACGTGGACCCGGGCGAGCACCCCGGATTCGGCGGTCAGGTGCCGGTTCAAGACGGATTGTTTGTCACCTTTGTGCTGAGCGCCTACATTCGTGAGCTTGGGTTTCACGCGTCTGTGTTCCGCGACGAGCCGAGGCTGGAGCTTGCTGTGGCGGCCGGACTCGGCAGACTGAATCCCGAGGGCCGCTTTGCAGCCCCGGCGCTCGGGACGCGCGTCTACGTGGCGGACGTCATCCGCACCGACCTGCCGCTCGCGGCAGATCGGTAGGTCTGGGCGATGCCGTACGTCATCACCGAGGTCTGCACCCGGGACGGGGCGTGCGTCGAAGTCTGCCCCGTGAGCTGCATCCACACCACGCCGGCCTCGCCGCGGTTCTACATCGACCCGGACCTGTGCATCGAGTGTGAGCAGTGCGTCATCGTCTGTCCGGTGGACGCCATCTTCCTGCACAGCGAGCTGCCGGCGCGGTACCTGCCATCTGTGGAAGTCAATGCCAGCTTCTTTCGCCACAACAAGGCGGCGGTAGAGCCGATCCGGCTGGAAGAGGCCACGCGAATCGCCGAAGCAGCCACCGCCTACGCGGCTCAGCTCGGCGCTGCTGTGACAGTCGCGGTTGTAGACGAGGCCGGCGCGCCGATCGCGGTCTCACGCATGGACGGGGCGCACTCTCGAACCGCTGAGCTGGCGCTCAACAAGGCGTACACAGCGGTGAGCTTTCAGCTCTTCACCGATCAACTCGGTCCTGACACGAAGCAGCCGTGGTTTCGCAGCTTAGTCATCTCGAGCCACGGGCGGATTATGGGCGGCGGGGGCGGCATTCCGCTAACGCACGGCTTCACCGTCCTCGGAGCCATCGGTGTCGCGGGAGGCCGTGACGACGGGCAGGACGTCCTCTGCTGCCGCGCCGGGCTGGCGATCTTCCTCAACCTGGACCGCTAGCCGGCGACCGCGCCGGGGCCTGGCGGCCTCTCAGCTCAGAAGACCTTCTTCCGTCGCCAGCGCCTGGGCCGGTCGCCTGGGTACATCAGCCCGCTGGCGCTGATCCCGAGATCGACTGACAGTTTCGCCAGTTCGATCGCACAGCCATAGCCTTCGAGCACGGGCACCTCCCAGCCGATCTCCTCGAGGCGCCGCTGGAGGAACGGTCGCAGCCAGAACGCCGCGGAGCAGCCGAACGTGATAACCTCCGCGCCGTCCTCCTCGATCGCCGCCACAGCCTCATTCACGGCTGCCTCGAGCATCTCAGACCGCTCGCCGCGGACGGCTTTCGCGCGCTCGTGGGAGGCCGTCGTTGCCTCATGGTGGGGCGGTCGGGGTAGCGGGAAGTTCACGTTGCGAATCGAGGCGCAGCGCTCCGTCATCCGGTGCTGGACGACCAGGTTGTAGTAGTACATGTTGTGCACCTCCGCCATGTCGATCACGCTGAACTTGCCTCCGAGCATGGTTGCGACGTGCATCTGTGAGAAGGCGCACGAGAGCACGGGAATGCCGTACGGGCGCGCGATCTCTCTCGACTCGTGAAAGCCCGGCTCGCCCCCGCCGAGCAAGACGATCCCGTTGTACTTGCCGCTCTCACACGCCTCGCGGACAATCGGCAACCGGCCGGCAGCCACGAGAGCAAACTCCTCACGCGTTTCGACGGGCCAATCGCCGTAGGGAGCGAGCGGACCAGGATGAAGGTCCCACTCGACGTCCTCGAGCAAGTGTTGGACGTCGGCGAAGTTCATCAGCCGACTCTCCTTCGGCCCCTCGAGGTCGCGGTGGAGAAAGCTGGACGTCTTCGGGAGCGTGAAGGCCTGGATGAGCAAGAAACGGTAGCGGCTCGGAGCGTCGGACACGGGTTGGGCCTCCTCGCGGCAAGATCGCGACATTGTCGGCCGAACCGCGGCCGGCTGTCGAGATGGCGTACCGCCGGACAGTGTGGCAATGTCCGAGGGTCGAAACCTGCCATGCGACGCGCGAAACTGTCGTCAATGCGACACATTTCCGGCAACGCGTCCGTTATACTGGCGTCACACTCTGTCAACATTGTCGACGCGTGGAGGAGAGCATGCCGCTACGTCGATCCCCTGGCGTAGTCCGACTGGCAGTGGCATCCGCGACACTCGCGGTTACTGTGGGTCTCGCCCTCGCGGCGCCGGCAGACGCGGCCGTCAACCTGCGGTCGCGTCACGCGGTGTGCTCAGACGACCTCAAACCGATGCAGGCCCGCTGCTTCTCCGAGCTGCAGCCGCGCGCTGGTAAGCGCTACACCTCGACCGTCCCCGCCGGCCTCAGCCCCGCGACGATCAAGCGCGTCTACGGCTTCTCTACGAATAACACCGCCGGAGCGGGCAAGACGATCGCCATCGTCAACGCCTACGATGCGCCGACGGTCGAGAACGACCTCAACAGATTTAGCTCGCAGTACGGACTGCCGGCCTGTACGACAGCCAATGGCTGCTTCAAGAAGGTCAACCAGACGGGCGGCAGCACGTACCCGAGGGCAAACGCGAGCTGGGCTCTGAAGACCAGTCTGGACACGCAGTGGGCGCACGCGATCGCCCCGGGCGCGCGGATCCTCCTGGTGGAAGCGAACAGCAACTACTACACCGACCTGATGGCAGCCGTGGACTACGCCAAGAGCGTCGCTCAATACGTCTCCATGAGCTGGGGCGGCAGCGAGTTCTCCGGCGAGTCGAACTACGACAGTCGGTTCGTCAAGAGCGGTGTGAGCTTCTTCGTGGCCTCGGGTGACAGCGGGCTGCCGGCTAGCTATCCCTCCGCCTCCCCGAACGTGATCTCCGTGGGCGGGACGACCCTGAAGCTGATGACCAGCGGCGCCCTGGCGTCTGAGACCGGCTGGCGCGGAAGCGGCGGTGGGTGCAGCAAGTTTGAGACGGCGAACGCGGCACAGTCGGCATTCGGCGGCTACGGGCAGGTCAACTGCCGAGGCAAGCGCGCTACTCCGGATGTCTCGCTCGACGCGGACCCTGCTTCAGGTGTGTCAGTGTACGACTCGACTCCGTACGCTGGGCAGACGGGCTGGTTCAAGGTGGGTGGCACGAGCGCCAGCACGCCGATGTGGGCGGGCCGCTCGGCTGTGGCCGGCGTGATCGTCAACTCAGCAACCGTCTACAGCGGCACGATCGGCTACCGAGACATCACTGCCGGTTTCAACGGCGCACGAGCCCTGGTGGGATTCGACCTGGTGACCGGGCGCGGGAGCTGGATCGGCAGCACTCCCTGACAGATCAGCCAAGATGAGCCGGCAGCGGCCTGGCAACCGATCGGTCGCCAGGCCGCTGCTGTTGTGCCAGGCTTCACTCCTTGATCCCAGACAGGACGATACCCCGCTCGAACGCCCGCTGAGCGGCCAGGAACAACAGGATCAGCGGGATCATCCCGATGATCGCGATGGCCATCTGCAGGTGGTACTGCACGCCGAGCTCGCTCTCGAACTGCGCGATGCCAAGAGGTAAGGTCTTCATGTCGTTGCTCGTGACCGCGACGAGCGGCCAGATGAAGAGATCCCATGCCTCGCGGAACGAGAAGACCGCCAGAGCTGCCAGGGCCGGCTTGATGTTGGGAAGGACGATCCGCCAGTAGATGCCGAACTCGCTCGCGCCATCGATCCGAGCTGCCTCGATCAGCTCGTTGGGGATGCTCCTGATGAACTGGCGCATCAGAAAGATCCCGAAGGCGTCCACCAGCAGCGGCACGATCAGGCCCTGGTACGTGTTCACCCAGCCGATCTGCTTCACCACCAGGTACGTCGGGACCAGGAGCACCTCGAGCGGCAGCATCAGCGTGCTCAGCATGATCAGGAACACCACCTCACGGCCGAGGAAGCGGTACTTCGCCAACCCGTAACCTGCCAGGCTACAGCAGAGCAGGTTGGACGCCGTGACGGCGAGCGCGACGACGAGACTGTTCAGGATGAAGCGGTCGAAGGCGAAGCGGCGGAAGGCGTCGGGGTAGTTGCTCCAGCGCGGTTCCGGAGGGATCCACTGCAAAGGGATGGTGAACGTGTCTGATTGCAGCTTGAGCGAGGTCGAGACGGCCCAGAGGATCGGCGAGATCATCAGCAGACCGCCGCTGACCACAGCCAGGAGGCCACAGAGTGCGAGCAGGCGTTGAGGCAGCGTGATCGTTCGTGTCAAGACGCGCTGTCCTCCCGGAACAGTCGAAATTGGAGCACTGTGAGCAGCATGACCAGAATGAACAGCACGGTGGCCATCGCCGAGGCCAGGCCCATCTTGAGGAACTTGAACGCCGTCTCGTAGATCGCCAGCGGCACGACGCGCGTGGCGCCCGCGGGGCCACCCCCGGTGAGGATCAGCGGGTACAGGAAGACGCGTACGGAGAACAGCATCGTCATCACCACGACCAGGAAGATGGTCGGCTTGAGCAGCGGCATGGTGATGTAGCGGAACTGTGCCGATTGGCTCGCCCCGTCCAGCGCGGAGGCCTCATAGTACTCCTGGGGAATGTTCTGAAGACCGGCCAGGAACACCAGCATGAAGTACGGCGCGAGCCGCCAGAGCGCGACGATGACGAGCGCCAGCATGGCGGTGTTCTGGTCGGTGAGCCATTCGATGCGAGGCACCCCGAACATCGCCAGGTTCGAGTTCACGAAGCCGTTGGCATTAAAGAGGAACTTCCACAGCACGGCCACGACGATCTGGGTGATCAGGACCGGCATGAAGTAGACGACGCGGAACAGCGTGCGGCCGGGAAAGCGCTGGTTGAAGATCAGTGCCAGGCCGAGGGCGATGACCCAGGCTGGGAGCGTCGTCCCGACGACGTACTCGAAGGAGGCCAGCAGCGACTGGCGAAACGTCGGGTCGCTGGCGAGAGACCGATAGTTGTCCAGTCCAGTGAACTCCGGCGCCGAGAGCAGGTCATAGGCGAAGAAGCTCAGGGCAAACGCCTGGATCATCGGCCAGAACTTGAACGCGCCGAAGAATGTCAGGGCAGGCAGGCAGAAAACGAACCCCCACAGGTTGATGACGCGGTGGTAGGTCAGGAACCGGTGGTGAGACGGCGACCGGGGCGCTGGGCTCCCAGCCGGCTTAGCGTGTGCCGAGCGTTCGGCCGACATCGGAGCAGAACTCATCCAGTGATTGCTTGACGTCCGCCTTGTTGAAAACCACCCGATCGACAGCACGACCGAACGCGTCGCGAACCTCCGGATACTGAACGATGCGCGGGACGAACCGCGCCCGCTCCAGGTCCGTCAGGAAGGTATCCATGTACGGGTAGTTCTTCGCTGCCTGGGACTCGCGAAGGCGCTTGGTCGGGCTGACGACGCCGACGCGGGTGAGCCACTCAGTGGAATCGGCCAGGGCTTCGGCCAGGAATGCCTGGGAGGCGATCTGCTTCTCCGGAGCGCTCCGAGCGCTGATAAGGGCGGATTGGCCGTAGACGATGGTGGCGGGCTTGCTCGGATTGAATTGCGGCACGGGAACGGCGCTGTAGCCGCCATTGAACAGGTCAGGATTGCCCGTTCGCATCCAGGGATCGGAGGCCGCGCTGGAGGTCAGCCACATCGAGACCGCCTCCTTGACGAAGTCCTCCAGGGGCGCCGCGGGAGTGTTCAGCGTGACAGCGGGATCCTCGGTCTTGTACTTCGTCACGAAGTCATTGCGGAACTGCACGGCCTTTACCCCAGCATCGCTGTTCGCGATGCACTTGTTGTTGGCGTCCAGGACATCTCCGCCGAGCTGCTGGATGATCGGGACAATCTGATAGTAGATCCAGGTCGGGTTGCCGACCGCCCAGCGGAACCCGTGCCGCGTGATCTTGCCGCTCGCGTCGGTCTTCGTCAGCTTCTGGGCGAGACTGATAACGTCGTCCCAGGTCTTCGGAGCGTCCTTCACCGGGTCGAGCCCCGCCTCTTTGAAGTGGCGGTTGTTGATGTAGAGCGAGAAGGAGTTCTCCTGGAACGGCAGGCTGTAGAGCTTGCCGCCAATGATGTAGCCGTTCAGCGTATTGGCCATGAACGTGTTGACGACCTCGTCCTGGGTAGCGTACCCGTAGGCCACCGGATCGACCGGCGTCACGAGTCCCTTCGAGACGTACGGAACGACCGAGTAGTCGAAGGCCCAGAAGATGTCTGGTCCGCTGCCGCCGGCAAACCCGGCGAGCACCTTCTGCTCGATCTGATTGGTCGGCGCCGTGTCAAACTCGACTTTGACGTTCGGATGCTTCTGCTGAAAGCGCGGGATGATGGTGCCCTTGAGGTACGCGTTCTGCTCGGGATGTGTTGTCCACCAGACGGTGAGGGTGATGGGGGTCGTCGGTACGCTAAAGGACGGCTTTGCCGCGGCCACGGGCGCGGCAGCGCCGGGCGACGCGGCCGCGGCAGGACTGACGGCGGGCGCAGGCGCCGACGGTGAGGCAGCAGGTGCCGCTGGGGCAGTTGGAGCCGCTGGGGCAACTGGAGCCGTAGGCGCCGCCGCTGGCGGCGCCGCGGGAGGGCTGAAGATACACGAGGTAGCGAGCAGGACCAGGGCAAGCGGAACGGAGAACCTGAGCGCGGTACTTTTCACGGCTACACCTCTTTCGGGACCCGTTTCGACGAAGAGGGCGTACCTGTCGGGGGAGAACTGAACGGCACCTCCAGGTGTGGTCCTCATCCGAGCAGTTGCACGGAGCGAATGTCGTTTTCCCGGCGCGGCCCCGACCGACCGCGCCGACCTGGCGATTAACGGGACGGACGGGTGCGCGTCTCTCTAGCGGCAGCGAGGATGACATCCACACCTGGGAGCACCGCTGCCTCCAGGTCCGGGGAGTACGGAATCGGAGCCCAGGCAGAACCGGTCACCTCGATCGGACCGGCGAGACGGTCGAACGTCCGTCTGTAGAGCTGGCGAGCGATGTCGCTGCCAACGCCGCCCTGGAGGGTGGCTTCCTGGCAGATCACAGCGCGACCGGTCCGCTCGACGGAGGCAGCGAGCGTCTCGAGGTCGAGCGGGATGAGCGTGCGGAGGTCGATAACCTCGGCCTCCACGCCCTCGCCCGCGAGTGTTCCAGCCGCCGCGAGGGCGTGCTTGACCATCATGCCCCAGGCGATCAAGGTGACGTCACCTCCACTCCTCCGAACCGCTGCCTGTCCAAACGGAATCGCCTCGGGCTCGTCGTGAACGGGGCCGGCGGCGTTGTATAGGCCGCGGTGCTCCAGGAAGATGACCGGGTTGTCGTCGCGAATGGCGGTCAGCAGCAGACCGCGAGCGTCTGCCGGCGTGTACGGCATCGCCAGCTTGAGGCCCGGCAGGTGGTAGTACCAGGCTTCCAGACTCTGGGAGTGGGTCTGGGCCAGTCGACCCGCGGCGCCGGACTGCAGGCGCAGTACCATCGGAACGGCCGTCTGGCCCCCCGTCATGTGGCGCAGCTTCGCCGAGAGGTTGCAGACCTGGTCCAGCGACAGGCCGGAAAAATCGATGTGGCTGAAATCCACCACCGGCCGGCAGCCGACGAGCGCGGCCCCGTTCGCCAGGCCGACGAACGCCAGCTCCGCGATCGGTGTGTTGACGACGCGATCGGGGCCATACTGCTTGAGCAAGCCGGCGGCCGTGCCCGCCGTCCCGCCCGAGCCAACGCTCGTGCCGATAAGGACCATCGACGGATCGCGCTGCATCTCAAAGGCAAGCGCCTGGCGGACGCCTTCGCGGAAGGTGATCTCCATGGTCGGTCCTGCTTCGGTCGGACGGGGCGGGATGTAGGCCGGTGCGTAGACGTCGGCGACGGCCTCGGATGGACCTGGCCAGGGGCTCTGCTTGGCGAACTCGATCGCCTCGTCGATCGCCGCCTGCGCAGCCTGGGCCATCTCGTCCGCCTCGTCCGGCGTCAGGACGTCCAGGTCGACAAGTCTGGCGCTGAAGCGCGCGATCGGATCGCGCCCTTTCCACTCGGCGATCTCCTCATCGGAACGGCTCTCGGCAATGTTCGAGTTGTGCGAGTAGTGGCGGTACGTCTTGCAGTCGATGATGGTGGGGCCATCGCCAGAGCGGGCTCGCTGCACGGCCTGTTGGGCGGCATCGTACACGGCAAGCACGTCGTTCCCGTCCACCGTGATCGTCGGGATGCGATACGGCGCGCCCATGTCGCCCGGGTCCTGGAGCGATCCCGACTCGCGGGTCCTCGTGCTCACCGCGTACTGGTTGTCTTCGCAGACGAAGATGACCGGCAGCTTCCGAATCCCCGCGATGTTCAGCGACTCGTGAAGCGCGCCTTCCGCGGCCGCGCCGTCGCCAAAGAAGACGACCGAGACCCGGTCCTGACCCAGCACGCGGCTGCCCAATGCTGCGCCAACACCGAGCGGCATGTTCTCGCCCAGCACGCTGATGGCGCCCAGCATGCCGACGCTGACGTCCGTGATATGCAGCGAGCCGCCCTTGCCCCTGTTCGAGCCGGTCGTTCGCCCGAACAGCTCGGCCATCATCGGCTTCGGATCAGCGCCTTTGGCCAGCACGTGCGCGTGGCCGCGGTGAGTCGTCACCGCGTAGTCGTCCGGCCGTAGCGCGGTGCAGATCCCGACGCCGACTGCCTCCTGGCCTACCGACGAGTGGATGTAGCCCGGCATGGTCTTACTGAGCGCCAGCTCGACGCCCCTGGTGTCGAACGCTCGGATCAGGAGCATGCGAGCCAGCATTCCTTTCAGACGGCCCGCTTCCGCCGGAGCGATCTGGTTCGGGGGCGACGCTGCCATGAGTTGGAGCTCCTTCGGATCACGGAGCCTGTGTCAGCGCGCAACGCGGCGCGCGCACCGCTCCATTACCTCGCGCGATCCTAGTGTCCTCGGTTGGGCCGTGTCAATCGACCTCGTCCATGAACCTGAAGTCTTGATATAAGGCGTCAGGTGGGCAGGCCGTAGCGGGCGAAGACGGCTTCGCGGGAACCCAGCTCTGGCGGCAGGGTCTCGAGGCGGAGCCCGGAGAGGATCGCTAACTCGGCGAGGTGGAAGATGCCGTACCAGGCGCCGACGAAGACAATGACTTTGTCGCGGCTCTCCTGCTGCAACCGGAGTCGTCAGCGGGCGGTACCTTCGCTCCCGAGCAGCATGCCGTCCAGAGCCCGGGCCGCGGCGGGCGGCCCGGCCGGGGCGGCCCGCTGCGCCTCAGCGGCGTCGCGCGCCTGCTGGAGCCGGAAGGCCGTGCAGAGGGTCATGACGATCAGGGTGAGGAAGCAGTGCAGCAGCACGGCGGCCTCGGTCTTCTGGGGGCGAGTGCTCCAGGTGCCAGGGGTGCTTGCCCTCTTTGAAGATTCCGTTCTCGATCACGCTCCGCCAGTCATAGTCGTCGAAGACCACGAACGGGTCCTCGACCGGGCCATTGGTCAGGTACACGGTGCCGCCATCGGGATAGGCGCGGTTGTTCCAGAGCAGCACGCCCACCGCGTCCAGCGGTGTGCCCGCGACGTCCGAGCGATTGGCCCGGGCGGCGTGCTCGGCACTCCCGTAGGCGTCATTGCTGGTCAGCCCGCTGATGCTGACCAGTCGGCTCACCAGCGTCTCGGT